>NZ_JBDHZL010000015.1:0-45381 GCF_039811905.1 Nigerium sp.
GGCGGCCGCCGCGTCCTCGGGCCGGGCCGTCGAATCGGCCCCGCGGCCGCCCTCGCCCGCGCGCGCCAGCACGAGGATCTCGGACGCGTTCCCCCTGATCACCGCGGGGCCGCGCCCGGCCAGCTCGTGGGCGAGCGGCGTCCGGACGGGCCCACGCCCGATCGCGGCCGGGTCGAGCACCCACGGGGCTCCCCGGTCGCGCGCCGCCGCGACCGTCGGCGGGATGCCCGCCGCCCCGTCGGCCGACAGCGTGCCGAGGTTGATCAGCAGGACGTCCGCGACGGCGTCCACGACGGGCGCCTCCGCCTCCGTCTCGGTCATCATGGGCCGCGCGGCGGCGGCCAGCAGGGCGTCGGCCACGAGGTTCATCGACACGGTCGCCGTGATGCAGTGCACCAGCGGGGCCGCGGAGCGCACGGCGTCCACCACCGACGCGACCCCGCTCACCGCGCGCCTCCGTCGGCACGCTCGCCGCGCCCCGACCCGGCCTCAACCGACCCGGCCGGGACGCCTCCGCGCACGTCCGCGCGGGCGGCGACGGCCTCGAGGTCGTCGTCGATCTCGGCCGGGGACAGCCGCGGCCCGAGCGCCCCGCCCACGGCGACGAGCAGCGCGCCGAGCACGATCAGGGCCGCGGGCGCGCCCTGGTGGCCGAGTACCCGCTCGAGCGCGGGCAGATAGTACGGGTACAGCGCCGGGATCACGATCGACAGCGAGTACGCCGTGCCGTAGCCGGTCGCGCGCACGTGCGTCGGGAAGCGCTCGTTGATGTAGGCCCCGACCGGGCCGTAGGCGCACACGGTGACGACCTGCAGCAGCGCGGCGCCCACGCCGGCCACGAGCGCCGGACGCGGGCCCGCGGTGATCCAGAGCCACAGCGGCGCACCGGCGCCCACGGCGAGCAGGCCCCAGCCGATGAAGAAGCGGCGGCGTCCCGTGCCGGTGGAGAGGTGCCCCGCGAGCGCCATCACGATCGCCTGGGCGATCGAGGCGAGGGCCATCGCGACGGACGCCCCCCGCGCGTCGAGCCCGACGTCGCTCACCATGCGCTGCGTCAGGACGATGACGGTCATGTTCGTCAGGAACCACAGCCCGCTCATCAGGGCGAACACCTGCCAGAACTGGCCGGCGTACCGCCCGGCGAGCACCTGCGCGAGCCGGGGGGCGCCGGTCGTCTTGGCCGGGTGCCGCCGGAAGATCGGGGCGTCCGCGACGTGCCGCGTGTAGTAGATCAGCATGAGCACCGACGCCGTCCCGCCCGCCGCGAACGACGCGCGCCAGCCCCAGGCGGCGTAGGCGTCCGGCCCCAAGACGGTCAGCAAACCCACCGTGACCAGGGCGATCGTCGCCTGCGCCCAGGCGGCCATCGACATGATCAACCCGGACGCCAGCCCCCGCCGCGTCGGCTCCGACCACTCCATCGCCAGCGGGATCGCCGACGTGTACTCGCCGGCCAGGAACACCCCACCGAGGAACCGCAGGCCGATCACGATGCCGATCGACAGCAGCCCGATCGACTCCGCCGGCGGGACGGCCGCGATGCCGAACGTGCACGCCGCCGTCCCCGCGATCGCGACGCGGGTGGTCGTGGTGCGACCGACGGCGTCCGAGATGCGGCCGAAGATCATCGCGCCCAGCGGGCGCCCGATGAGGGTCGCCATCACCACGAACGCGACCGTGGACGCCACCGCGTCGCGCCCCGCGATCGTCGGCAGCGCCGGCGCCAGCGCGGTGACGGGCAGAAAGATGTTGAGCTGATCGACGTAATTGCCCCAGACGCCCCCGGTGACGGCGGCGCGGCCGGGCGCGGGCAGGTCCGCGGCGAGCAGGTGCTGCCGGGACGCCGCTCCCCCGGACGCCCGCGTGCGTGACTGAGTGGGCATGGACTTCACTTCCTTCGCCGGCATGACCCGGACAGGTTCGACGGTCCAGACGGCGTCAGCCTGATCTCAGCCTCCTGCCGGAGGCTCCCGTGGGATTTCGGCGCCCAGCCTAGCCTTCCCTACCGCGCGACCCGCCCGGGTTTGCGGTAGACGAGGGTGACGAGCGCCACGGCGTCCAGCAAGAACAGCAGCCCGACGACGATGTGGATCATCGTGACGCCCAGCTCGCCCAGCGCCCACTGGGCGACAGCGAGCAGCGGAAGGCTGACCGCGTGGCCGGCGAGCCCGCGGTTGCCGCTCGCGCGGGCCCACCGTCCGGCGGCCACCGCGGCCACGACGGACGCGACGAGCGCGATGCCGGCGACGGCGGTGTGCGCGTGGAACGCGGGGCTGGTGCGCAGGTACAGGCCCAGGATGGCCTGGATCGCGGCCGCGACGGCCGTGATGACCGCCATCGCGCGCAACAGGGTCAGCGCGCGCGGGGTCGCGGAGGTCTTCGGGGACGTGTTCGAGCTAGCCACGCGGCCAGCCTAGTCGACGCCCGGACGCCTACGGCGCAAGCCGCCGACGCACCCACCGGCCGTCCTCGCGGGTATACCGCAGCCGGTCGTGGAGGCGGCTGCGGCGTCCCTGCCAGAACTCGATCGCGTCGGGAACGAGCCGGTAGCCGCCCCAGTGCTCGGGACGCGGCGGCTTCAGCCCGAACTGCGCGGACGCCTTCGCCGCGTTCGCGACGAGCACGGCCCGCGACGAGATCTCCTGCGACTGCGGGGACGCCCACGCTCCGATGCGGCTGTCCAGCGGACGCTGCACGAAGTAGGCGTCCGACTCCTCGGCCGAGACCTTGCCCACCGTGCCCTCGATGCGCACGACCCGCTCCAACTCCACCCAGTGGAACTGCAGGGCCGCGTGCGGGTTGCCCGCCAGCTCGCGCCCCTTGCGGGAGTCGTAGTTCGTGAAGAACACGAAGCCCTGCTCGTCGTAGCCCTTCAGCAGGACGACCCGCGTCGACGGCCGCCCGTCGGGCGCGACCGTCGCCAGCGTCATCGCGCTTGGCTCGGGCACCTTGGCCTTGACGGCGTCGTTCAGCCAGGCGTCGAACTCCTTGAGCGGCTCGGACGCGGCCCCCGCCTCGTCGAGCTCGCCGCGTTCGTAGCTCTTGCGCATCCCGGAGACGTCCATGGCCGCAGTATACGAACGGGCCGCCGGCGCCGGACGCCGGTTCGGACGCCGACCCCGGCGGCCAGCTGGGGACGCGGTTCAGAGGCGTCCGAGGGCCTCGGTCAGCAGCGCGCGGGCCTGGGCGACGGGCGCCTCTCCGCCCGGGTCGGGGCGGTCCACCTGGACGGCCACGATGAGGTCGCCCTTGCGCCCGATCGCCGCGGCCCGGCCCTGGCCGGTCGCGACGAGGACGTCGCCGGAGCCGGTGACCGTCCAGCCCGCGCCGAACGCGCAGTAGCCGATGTCGGCGGAGACGCGCTCGAACTCGGCGCGCGCGTCGCCCCAGCGCGTGACGTTCTGCCAGACCGTCCACTGCGCGGTGTTGCTGTTCTCCTGCGCCCAGCCCCAACTGCGGCCGTCGGTCGGGCGGGCGGCGTCCGGGTTCTTCGGCGGGTCGCACGACATGCCCGTCGACGTTGGCAGGTTGGCGTACTCGCCCAGGTCGGACAGCAGGATCATCCGGACGCCCACCCCGCGGCCGGCCGCGGCGGCGCCGAGCGCCGCCGTCGCCGGGATCGGGGTGGGCGTCGGGGTCGGCTGGGCGGTCGTCGGCGGTGGGGCGGACGGGGTCGACGGGCCCGTCGAACCGGACGCCGTCGGCGTCGGCTCGGACGCCTGCGGCCCCGTCACGCGGAAGCCCCTTGCGGTCGAGGTGAACCCGTTGCCGGACGTCCGGTTCGTGCAGCGGACGCCGCCGGCCGCGGTCGCCGTGCACGAGACGTCGCCGAACCGCAGCGTGGAGCCCTGCGGCAGGACCGCGGCGCGGAGCCCGCCCAGGTCGAGCGTGGGCGTCCCGTACTGCCGCTGCCAGGGTTGATCGGTGACGGCGGCGGGGTCGAGGCGGGACGCCGCGCAGGCGTAGGAGAAGCGGGCGGCGAGCGTCCCCTGGAGAATGTCGCCGCTCGCGGCGTCCGGGCAGGCCTGGGCGACGGGCGGCAGGGCCGAGGCGGGGGCGTCCCGGTGCGGGTCGCAGATGACGGAGCCGTCGCGCAGCAGGCACCGCGCCTTGCCGCCGGCGGTGACGAACCCGGCGGAGGCGACGCCCTGCACGACGAACTGGGTGGCGGAGAGGCGGGCGGACGGCGTCCGGGTGGCCCGGGGCGTGGCGCCCGACATCGTGGGGACGGTCGGCGCCGGGGAGTTCGTCGCCGTCGGCTGGCCCACCCACGGCGCCGGCTCGGGCACGGCGCGGTGGCCGATCGGGCCGAGCGCCTGCCACACCAGGACGCCGACGACGGCCACCGTCAGCGCGACGACCGCGAGGCCGACGCGCAGCCGGCGCAGGTGTTCGCTCCGGCGGACGACCCGTTCGGCCAGGTCGTCGGGAAGGTCGGGCCCCCTGACCGCGCGCAACTCCTCGCGGAGGCGGGTTTCGTTGAACGCGTTCATGCTGTGCTCCATGCTCCGTTGACCGGCGGGCCGGTCAGGTTCCGCCTCATGCGGGCCAGCGCCCGCGAGCAGGTGGACTTCACCGTGCCCACCGAGACGCCGAGGTCGCGGGCCACGTCGGCCTCCGACAGGTCGGCGTAGAACCGCAGCACGACCACCGCGCGCTCCCGTGGCGTCAGGGCGGCCAACTGCCGAACGATGTCGTCGCGCGCCTCGACCGCCTCGTACCCCCGCTGCCCGGACGCCGCGGCCCGCTCGGGCGCCTCGTCGGGTGACTCGAACCGCCGCCGGCGCCACCAGTCGGTGCACTGGTTCGCCATCACCTTCCGGGTGAACGCCAGCGCCCTTCCGGGAGCGATCCGGCCCCAGTTCAGGTACGTCTTCACCAGCGCCTCCTGGACGAGATCGTCCACGCTGCTCGCGCGCCCCGTCAGGAGGTAGCCGTACCGGGACAACGCCGCCCGGTTCTCCTCGACGAACGCGGAGAACTCGGCCTGAACGTCTTCCCGGGTGGGCACACTTCATTAACGCGTCGCCGGGGTCAAAGGTTGAGCGCGCGGCGTCCGATCTTTGGGGACGCGGCGTCCCGCTCGGTGGGCGGCGGATCCGAGCGCCCAAGTGCCTGCCCGGGCGCGCCCCGCGGGCGACGCGACGGAGGCGTCCGTCGGGGTGTGGCGCGGCCGGCCGCGGCCGCGGTTGACTGAGAGATGGTGCAGCGCGCCCGTCCGCTAGGCAATACTGCGGTCATGCCCAGGACCGCCCAGCACACCGTGCTCGCCACGACCGACAGTTCGGCCTTCCGCTCGGTGCGGGAGCAGTCGACGACGCGCGAGGAGCGGTACCAACTCGGCCGGGATCTGCGCAACATCGTGCCCGTCAAGACGCTCGGCCGGTGGAAGGCCACCTCGCACCGCACCGACCCCGTGACGCTCATCGAGCAGTCACACGTGGGGCGGGTGCCCGAGCTGATCGCCGTCCGGGTGGGGCGGATGGCGTCATCCCCGTACGGGTTCTTACGCGGGGCGGCGGTCGTCCAAGCGGCGGACTCGGCGTTTCTCCCGTCGACCGGCATCATGCCGGTCGTCTGCGGCGACAGCCACCTCGGCAACTTCGGCTTCTACCGCTCGCCCGAGGGCGAGCAGGTGATCGACCTCAACGACTTCGACGAGGCGCATCCGGGCTCGTGGGAGTGGGATCTTCGGCGGCTGACGGCGTCCGTGTACGTGGCGGGCCGCGAGAACGGCTACAGCGAGGACGACTGCGCGGACGCCGTCCGGACGTGCGTGCACGCCTACCGCGACGAGATGGTGTACCTCGCCGAGCAGCCGCTGTTCGCGCGCTCGTTCAACCGGCTGGACACCGACCGCATCCGGGAGACCGTCACCGAGAAGGGGCTCCGCGCGGAGATGAAGCGGGCGCTGAAGGCAGCCCGGAAGCGGACGTCCGACCGCGCGCTCCCGAAGTTCACCGATGAAATCGAGGGAAAGCGGAAGATCGTGGAGGATCCTCCGCTCATCACGCGCCTGCCGGAGGCCGAATACGAGGCCGTCGCGGCGTCCCTGGATGGTTACCTAGACACCCTCGCCCCGCACTGGAAGACGGTCGTCGGGGGCTACACCCTGGTGGACATCGCGCACAAGGTCGTCGGCGTCGGGTCGGTCGGGCTACGGGCGTACGTCGCGCTGCTCGAGGGGAGCTCGCCCGACGACGTCCTGTTCCTGCAACTGAAGCAGGCGCGGCGGTCTGTGCTGGCGCGATTCGTGCACGGCGAGCACGCGCTGCACGACCACCAGGGGCACCGGGTCGTGGAGTACCAGCAGGCGCTGCAGACCGTGTCGGATCCGCTGCTCGGCTGGACGTCGATCACCCTGCCGCAGGGCGCCGAGCTGCTGGGCCTCGACGGGCAGGTGAGCACGGAGCCGGTGACGATGGACTTCTACGTGCGGCAGTTCCGCAACATGAAGGGGACCGTGCCGCTGGACTCGATCAACGCCCAGGGCCTCACCGACTACGCGGGGATCGTCGGGCATCTGCTCGCGAAGGGGCACGCGCGGACGTCCGGGGCGTCCATGGTCGCCGGCTACCTCGGCAAGGCCAACGCCGCAGCGGACGCCTTCGCGCACTTCGCCCGGCTCTACGCCGACCAGACCGAGGCCGATCACGCCGAGTTCGTGGACGCCGCCCGGTCCGGACGCCTCCCCATCGAGCCGTCCGCCCTGGAGAACATGGGTTCCGCGTTTCGCCCGGGGGGATAAGCCGGAGTGGTCTGCGTCTGCGGGCCGGACCGTCATCCGACGGGCGCTCCCTCCACGGCGCCCCCCACGGACGCTCCCCCGCGCACAGGCCGTCCGCCCACGGACGTTCCCCTCGCGCACAGGCCGTCCACCCACGGCCCCCTCACGCAGGGCCCTCACTCACACGCGGCCCCTCACACGCGGGCCCGTCCCCCACGCCACGGGCCCGCGAAGCTGTGCGCACTCGATCCCGGCCGATCCAGTGAGAACAGTGTCATCGCGCATCCATTGCGCACCCGTTCGCGGACGCCGCGTCCGGCGACCGGCGCCGGCGGCGTCCAAGACGAACGTCCGTTCGCTGTGGTTTGCCCACGGGGTGTGAGCAAACCACAGCGCCGGGCACACGAACCCCGTCGCCAGCGCGCGACGGCATCCACCCCACTCGGGGATCTGGGTGTGATGAGCCCGCCCATGCTGCAACTCGTGCAGCCGACGGGGGGCGAGGCGGGGCAGACCGTGGCCGGGGTGCGAACCGGTGCGCGCCGGATCCACGATGACGCCGTTCTCACTGGGACGTGCCTGAACGACATCACCCCCGTTCGCGCGCGGCCGCACCCTTGCGGCTGTCTCGAGACGGGGCCTCCTCGAGACGGTCGTGATCCGGTCACCCACGGTGACCTCGACCCACCGAGCCAGCGGCAGCGTTGCTCCGAGGCGGGGGCCGCTGGGCCCGTCACGCGCGTCCGGGGCCGTGTGACGTTGTCCACCTCAGAGTGTGGAGAACGTCAGGTAGAAACGCACCACCGGGAGAAATGCACCACGGGGTGGAAGAGGACGCCCACGGCGCCGAGAGACCACCCCAGGGCGCGCGACAGCCACGCGCCCCGGGGTCGTCACGTCACTTCGCGAACGGCAACCCCGCGGGCGACCCGGAGAGGTTCACAAGAATGTTCTTGGTCTGCTGGTAGGCGTCCAGGATCATCTTGTGGGTTTCGCGTCCGATGCCGGATTCCTTGTAGCCGCCGAACGGCGCCCCCGCCGGGAAGGCGTTGTACTGGTTGACCCAGATGCGCCCGGTCCGGACGCGGGTGGCGACGCGAATCGCCCGCTCGAGGCTCCGGCTGAAGACGCCGCCGCCCAGCCCGTAGGGCGAGTTGTTGGCCATCTCGACGACCTCGTCCTCGTCCTTGAACGGGATCACGACGCCCACCGGCCCGAAGATCTCCTCCTGCGCGACGCGCATGTCGTTCGTGCCGACCATCAGCGTCGGCTCCATGAACGCGCCCTTCGCCAGCGCACCCTCGGTGGCCCGCTTGCCGCCGACGGCGATACGGGCGCCCTCCTCGCGGCCGACGTCGACGTAGCCGACGATCTTCTCCAACTGCGACACGTTGATCTGCGCGCCCATCTCGGTGGCCGGGTCGAGCGGGTCGCCCATCTTCACGGCGGCGAACGACTCGGTCAGGCGGTTCATGAAGTCGTCGAGCACCTTCTGCTGGATGAAGATGCGCGAGCCCGCCGAACACACCTGACCCTGGTTGAACAGGATGCCCATCTGGACGCCGTTCACCGCGACCTCGGGGTCGGCGTCGTCGAAGAACACGTTCGCGCTCTTGCCGCCGAGCTCCAGCGTGGCCGGGATGATCTTCTCGGCCGCCGCCAGCGCGATCTGTCGGCCGACCTCGGTCGAGCCGGTGAACGCGAGCTTGTCGACGTCGGCCTTCTGCAGGTAGTCGCCGGCGCGGCTGCCCGAGCCGGTGACCACGTTGAGCACGCCCTTCGGCAGGATGCCGGCCTCGTCGATCAGCCGCGCCAACTCCAGGATCGACAGCGACGTCGCGCTGGAGGGCTTGAACACCACCGTGTTGCCGGCCACGAGCGCCGGCGCGAGCTTCCAGGCGCCCATCAGGAACGGGAAGTTCCATGGCACGATCTGCCCGATCACGCCCAGCGGCTCGCGCAGGATGATGTTCAGCGTGTTCGGGTCGAGCATCGTCGCCGCGCCCTCGTCGGCCCGCATGCAGCCCGCGAAGTAGCGGAAGTGGTCGACGGCCAGCGGGACGTCCGCCGCGCTCGTCTCCCGGATCGGTTTGCCGTTGTCGAGCGACTCGACCGTGGCGAGGTACTGCAGGTTCTCCTCGATGAGGTCGGCGATGTCGAGCATCGCCTGCGAGCGCTCGGCGACCGGCTTCTCGGCCCAGCCGGCGAACGCGGCGCGGGCGGCCGCGGCGGCGGCGTCCACATCCTCCTTCGTCGCGTCGGCGATCTGCGCGAGCGGATCGCCCGTCGCCGGATTCTCGGCGTCGAGCGTCTGGCCGCCGGACGCCTCCCGCCATTCGCCGCCGATGTACAACCCGAAGTGGTCCCTCGACAGTTCGTGCTTCTCGGACATGCGTGCTCCTTCATTGGATCGTCCGGGGGACGCGGCCGACGCGGAGCGCTCCCGGCCCGGACGACCATGCCCGGGCGGGGACGACGGCGTCGCAGCGTCCCGATGGTTGCCCTCCACGGTAACCCAGAGCGGGCACGGACGGGAGTGGCAGGATGGGGCGGTGGGTGACGAAGCCCCTTGTCGAGATCGGAGTTTCCATGGCCGACAGCATCGCTCGCAGCCTCGCCGAGGACGATCCGTGGGGGCTCGCCACGCTGGGCGGGAAGGGTGCGAACCTCGTCCGGCTCGCCGACGCGGAGCTGCCGGTGCCGCCGTTCGTGATCGTCCCGACGGCGGAGTACGACGCGTTCGTCGCCGACCATCCGGGCGTCCGGGAGACGCTGGACGCCGCCGTCGCCGCCCACGCGGCCGGCGAGATCACCCCCGAGGACGCCTCCGCGCGCATCCGGTCCGCCTTCCGCGCCCAGCCGCCCACCGACGCCCAGCGGGCGCGGTTGGCCGGCGTTCTGGAGCGGCTGAACCTGGACGCCCACGCCGTCGCGGTCCGGTCGTCGGCGACCGCGGAGGACCTCCCCGACCTCTCGTTCGCCGGCCAGCAGGACACCTACCTCGAGGTCCGCGGCCTCGACGACGTCGTCGCGCGCATCGTGGACGCCTGGGCCAGCCTGTGGACCGAACGGGCCATCGCCTACCGGGCCCGCAACGACGTCGGCGGGACGCTGAGCCTGGCCGTCGTCGTCCAGCGCATGGTGGACGCCGACGTCTCCGGCGTCCTCTTCACCGCCGACCCGCTCACCGGGCAGCGGTCCGTCACGACGATCGACGCCGTCGAGGGTCTCGGCGAGCAGCTCGTGTCGGGCCAGGTCACGCCCGAGAACCTGCGCGTCGACACGGCGTCCGGACGCCTGCTCTCCCGCACCCCCGCGCCCGGGCGCGACCGCATCCTCAGCCCGGCCGAGGCGTCCGCCCTCACCGCGCTGGGGCGGCGGGTGGCCGAGCTCGACGGCGTCCCGCAAGACATCGAGTGGGCCATCGACGGCGACCGCGCGTGGCTGCTGCAGGCCCGGCCGATCACGAGCCTGTTCCCGATCCCCGACGGCCCCGCGACCGCCGTCTGGATGAGCTTCGGCGCCGTCCAGGGCATGCTGGAGCCGATCACGACCCTCGGCCGGGACATCCTCGTGCGCCTGCTGTCGAGCGTGCCTCGGCTCGGCGGGATCGAGGTCGACGCGGCGACCAATCCCTACCTGCGACCCGCGGCCGAGCGGCTCTGGCTTCGGCTGGACCGCGTGCTCGACGGGCCCCTGCGTCCGCTCGCCGCGCGTTTCCTGCCCCTGGTCGAGCCGACCGCGGCGGCCATCGTCGGCACGCTGCTGACCGAGCGCCGCCCCGCCGGCCGGCGCCTGCCGCGTCCGGGCGTGCGCGTGGCGGCCGCGATGGCGGGCCGCGTCCTGCCGCGCGTGCCGGTGAGCCTGGCTCGCCCCGAGCTGACCCGCGCGAACCTGGACGCCGCCGTCACCGCCTACCTCGACGGCCTCGACACCCGCCTGGACGCCGCCGCCCGCCCGGACGACCCCGACGCCCGCCTGCTGGCCCGCGTGGCGGCCGCGCGCGAGTTCGCCCGGTCGGCGTTCCCGATGTTGCTGCCGCGGTTCGGACCCGTGATCGTGCCCGCGCTCGCGATGCTGCGCCGGCTCCAGGCGCTGGCCGCGCGCTCCCCTCTCCCGGACGCCTCCGCCCTGACCCTCACCATCCTGCGCGCCGTCCCGGGCAACGTGACCACCACGATGGACCTTGACCTGTGGCGCGCCGCCCAGACCATCCGCCGCGACCCGGACGCCCGCGACGCCCTCGCCGGAGCCGAACCCGCCCAGCTCGCCGCCCGGTTCCGCGCCGGGACGCTGCCGCCGGTCGCCCAGGACGCCGTCGCCGGATTCCTCGCCGACTACGGCATGCGCGGCGTCGCGGAGATCGATCTGGGCACCCCGCGCTGGCGCGAGCAGCCGGACGCCGTCTTCGCCACCCTCGCCTCCTACAACGCCCTCGACGACCCGTCGCGCGCCCCCGACGCCGTCTTCGCGCGCGGCGAGGCCGCCGCCGGGCGCGCGATCGAGACGCTCGCGTCCTCGCTCGGACGCCGGGACGCCGCCCAGCTCCGCTTCCTCGCCGGACGCCTCCGGCGCCTGATCGGCGCGCGCGAGACCCCGAAGTTCGCGTTCGTGCGGGGGCTCGGGGCCGTCCGGGAGGCGCTGCTCGCCTCCGGGGACGACCTCGTCGCCGCCGGCGTCCTGGGCGAGCGCACCGACGTCGTCCACCTGACCCTCGACGAGCTCGCCGCGCTCGCCCGCGGCTGGCGGGCGGCGTCCACCGATCCGGCGGCGACCAGGGCCCTCGTGGACGCCCGCGCGGCCGCCCGGGCGCGCGAGGCGCGGCGCGTCCGCGTCCCCGTGGTGCTCGCCGGGGACGGCCGCGCCTTCTTCGAAGGCGCCACGGGGGCGCCCCTCGGCTCCCCCGCCGGCGGGAGCACTCGGGGCGCCCCAGATGCCCCAGATGCCCCAGGCGCCGACACCGCCGGCGCGACGCTCCACGGCACCGGCGTCTCACCCGGCGCGGCCGAGGGCCGGGTGCGGATCGTGCGCGATCCCCGATTGGCCCGCCTTGAGCCCGGGGACATCCTCGTCTGCGCCGGCACCGACCCGGCGTGGACGCCCCTCTTCCTCACCGCCGGCGGGCTCGTCACCGAGGTCGGCGGGCTCATGACGCACGGATCCGTGGTCGCTCGCGAATATGGGATCCCCGCGGTGGTCGGAATCCCACACGTGACGCGGATCCTGAAAGATGGTGAGCCGATTCGCATCGACGGGACTGCGGGTGTCATCCTGCGCGCCGCCCCGCAGAACGGGCCCGACCCCGTTTCCTGAGGGCTTCGTCAGGGTTTTCTCAGCTTTGTTGCCATGTTGCCATCCCGAAGGAAACCGGAAACCTCCCGGCGGAACCCCTCCCAAACCACCGGAAGAACGGAATATTTCAACTTCGTTACACGCGTGTCGCCAAAGATTTTCGTGTTTCGGGGGCAGTCCCCCTGCAGGGTGACTGTTGTGGGCCCCTCGTCCTGATATATTTCCTGTTGTTCGTTCTGGGGGGAACAAACCGCGCACTGACCATGCGCACCGACCAATGACCATGCCCCCCAGCGAAATTTGCTGAGGGGGAATCACGGTGGCAGCACCGCCAATTAACTCGCTGGCGCCTGCGAGCACGCAGACGCCGCAGTCGCTTGACCACGATCGCCATGCGTCGTGGATGCCCGGGGAACCGCCCCGCCGGCTCTTCTACTTCCTGGAGCGCATCGCCGACACGGCGCCCGGCTCCACCGCGCTCGAGTGCAACGGCGTCGTCCGCTCCTATGCGGAGTTCGACGCCGACGGCAACCGGGTCGCCCACTACCTGTACAGCCTGGGCGTCCGGCCCGGCGACACCGTCGGCATCCTGATCGACCGCTCGCTCCCCATGTACCAGGCGATCCTGGGCGCGCTCAAGAGCGGCGCCACCTACGTGCCGATCGATCCGAACGCCCCGCACGACCGCGTCGAGTACATCGCGACGGACGCCGGCGTGAAGGTGCTGCTCACCACGAGCGACAAGGCGTCCTCGTCGGAGGGGCTCGACCTGCAGCCCGTCTTCATGGACGAGGTGGCCGCCGAGCTCACGCAGCAGCCGTCGAGCCGCCTGCCGATCGACGACTCCGACGACCCGGTCGCCTACATCATCTACACGTCCGGCTCCACGGGCCGCCCGAAGGGTGTCGCGGTCGCTCACTCGAGCATCTGCAACTTCATCAAGGTGGCGTCCGAGATCTACGGCGTGAAGGCGACCGACCGCGTCTACCAGGGCATGTCGGTCTCGTTCGACTTCTCGATGGAGGAGCTCTGGACGACCTGGGCCACCGGCGCCGCGCTCATCGCCGGCCCGACGGACGGCCGCAAGGTCGGCACCGGCCTCGCGGACTTCCTCGAGGAGAACCGCATCACGTTCATGCACGCGGTTCCGACCGTGCTGTCCACGATGGACCGGACGCTGCCGCGCATCCACACGCTCAACCTGGGCGGCGAGGCCTGCCCGCCCGAGCTGGTGGAGCGCTGGGGCTCGCACGGCCGCCGCATCCTGAACACCTACGGCCCCACCGAGTGCACCGCGTCGTGCACCTGGGCCGAGCTGCACCCGGGCGAGCCGGTCACGATCGGCAAGGCGCTGCCCACCTACGGGGCGACGCTGCGCGACCCGGAGACCTTCGAGATCGTTCCCGACGGCATGCCCGGCGAGCTGTGCATCACCGGCGTCGGCGTGGCCGTGGGCTACGTCGGCCGTCCCGACCTGACCGCCGAGAAGTTCGTGCTCGACGAGGAGGGCCGCCGCACCTACAAGACCGGCGACCTGGGCCGGTTCGACGAGAACGGCAACATCGTCTACCTCGGCCGCAAGGACGCCGAGGTCAAGGTCCGCGGTCACCGCGTCGACCTGGGCGAGATCGAGGGCGTCCTGCTCGAGAACGACATCGTCTCGACGGCCGTGCTCAACAAGATCGACAGCGAGGCCGGCGGCGAGCTGGCGGCCTACCTGCTGCTCAGCAAGGGCGTGGAGGGCAAGCGCGAGTTCGCGACGTCCCTGCACGATCACGCCCGCAAGCGGCTGCCGCCGTACATGGTCCCGGACTACATCGAGTTCGTGGACGACATCCCGCTCATGCCGTCCGGCAAGCCGGATCGCAAGGCGCTGCCGCTGCCCGCTCACCCTCGCCTCATCGGCGGCGGTGACGCCTACCGTGCGCCCGAGACCGAGACCGAGCAGTCGATCGTCGAGGTCTGGGCCCAGGTCATGAAGCTTCCGGCCGACCAGTTGTCGACCGAGGCTGACCTGTTCACCGACCTGGGTGGTCACTCGCTCATCGCGGCGACCCTCGTGTCGAAACTCCGTGCTTCCGGCCTGCCCGGGACCGAAGACCTGTCCATCCCCGATCTCTACGGACACCCGACGATCCGGGGCCTTTCCTCCTTCCTGGACGACAGCGGTGCCGTCGGTCATGAAGAGGTCGAGGATGCGGAACGGGTTCGGTACCCGGGGGGCCGGATTTTCCTGTTCGGCCTCGCGCAGTTCGCCTACCTGTACTTCATCGTGCTGGTGTCGATGCTGCCGATCGGCATTCTGTACTCGCTGCACGACGGGCGTCCGTCGATGGAGATGCTGTTCCAGTTGGCCGCCACGCTTCCGTTCAGCTACCTGTTCGGACGCTGGGTGCTCCCGCTGTGGACCGCGCGCTTCTTCGGCGACGGCATCGCCGAGGGCGAGTACCCGCTGTACGGCAAGGAGCACCTGCGGGTGTGGGTCGTCCAGCGCTCGATCTCGCTGTCGCCGCTGCCGAACCTGGCGGGCTCCCACTGGATGGCCGGGTACCTGCGGGCGCTCGGCGCGACGGTGGGCGAGGGCTCGCACATCGGCACCGCGCAGATCCCGCTGCCGACGATGGTCACCATCGGTGACAACGTGACGGTGGGTTACGAGACGCACCTGCGCGGCTTCGAGATCGCCGACGGACGCCTCCGCATCGGTCGCGTCACGCTGGAGAACGATGCCACGGTCGGCGCGAACGCCGTCCTGGCCGGCCCCTGCACCGTGGAGCACCACGCCGTCCTCCGCGCGCAGTCGCTGCTCGCCGAGGGCCAGACGGTGCCCGCCCGCGAGGTGTGGTCCGGTTCTCCGTCCGCCAAGATCAAGACGGCCAACGACCCGGCGCTCGAGACGATGATGGAGTGCGACAAGGCTCCGCGCGAGTGGTCCTACGACCTGCGCCGCAAGTTCGCCTTCGGCATCGCGTTCCTCGAGTTCCTGCCGATGCTGGCCATGCTGCCGATCGTCGCGCTCGTCTGGCTGGTCATGCTGGCCTACGAGGACGGCACGGCGCTCATCGTCACGCTGTTCACCGGCCCGGCCTTCGTCCTCACGGCGTGCGCGCTGATCCTCTGGTTCCGCCGCTTCGCGCTGCAGAAGACGCCGGTCGGCGTCCACCACCTTCGCTCCGAGCTGGGCGTCGAGAAGTGGTTCGGCGACAAGCTGCTGGAGGCGTCCCTCGGGCTCACCAACCAGCTCTACGGCACGATGTACACCGCCCACTGGCTGCGCGCCCTCGGTGCGCACGTGGGCAAGGACTCCGAGATCGCGACCATCGCGAACATCGATCCCGACCTGCTCACGCTCGGCGACGGCACGTTCGTCGCGGACATGGCGTCCATCGGCTCGGCGACCTACTCCAACGGCCACGTGGCCTTCCGCCGGACGGTCGTGGAGGACCGCGCCTTCGTCGGCAACGCCTCCTTCGTCCCGTCGGGCACGCGGATGGGCGGCGACTCGCTGCTCGGCGTCCTCTCGACCCCGCCGGTGCGCGGCGTCGGCAAGGGCACCTCGTGGCTCGGCAACCCGGCGATCTTCCTGCCCAAGCGTGAGGTCTTCGAGGAGTTCACCGAGGAGACGACGTTCGCGCCGCCGCGCTGGAAGGTGACGCTGCGCTACTTCGTGGAGTTCTTCCGCGTCGTGCTGCCGCCGACCATCCTCGGCCTGTCGACCTTCGGCACCCTGTGGGTGATCGCGATGCTGTCGCGCACCTGGCCGATGTGGGCCATCATCCTCATCTCCGCCGTCGTCGCGCTGGCCGGCAGCCTGGCCGTGACGCTCGTCGTGGCGCTCATGAAGTGGATGCTCCTCGGTCGCTACAAGACCCGCGTCGAGCCGCTGTGGGGCAACTTCGTCCGCCGCACCGAGTTCATGACCGGCGTCTTCGAGACCACCGCCGTCCCCGCGCTGCTGTCGCTCGTCAGCGGCACGCCGATGCTCGGCCCGCTCCTGCGCCTCTTCGGCGCCAAGGTCGGCCGGCGCACCCTGATCGACACGACCTACCTCACCGAGTTCGACCTCGTCCGCATCGGCGACGACGTCACGGTCGGGACGGACGTCTCGCTTCAGACCCACCTGTTCGAGGACCGCGTCATGAAGATGGGCGAGGTTCACCTGGAGTCCGGCTCGAGCGTCTCCAGCCGCGCGGTCGTGCTCTACGGAGCCACCGTCGGCGAGGACACCCGCGTCCAGCCGCTGACGCTGATCATGAAGGGCGAGTCGCTGCCCGCCAACACCCGCTGGGTCGGCATTCCCGCCCGGCGCGACCGCGGCACCGTGACCCAGCCCGTTGAAGGAGTTTCCGCATGAGTTCCGTCGCCCTGACCAACGCGACTGCTCTCCGCGCGAGTTCGACCTCGCGTCGCAGTGCCACCACGACCGAGCCGCGCCGTGCGGCCACCGACGGTGTCGACCTCGCCGAGGTTCCGCACATCTGTGAAGACCCGACCGAGTTCGAGCCGTCGACCCGGACCGCCAACCGCATCGTCGGCATCGACGTCGCCCGCGGCGTCGCCCTGTTCGGCATGATGATCGTCCACATCATCAGCGGCGAGACCGAGGACGGGCTCATGCCCTTCTCCTGGCGCATCAGCTCGGGCACCGCGTCCGCGCTGTTCGCCACGCTCGCCGGCGTCGGCATCGCGCTGAGCTCCGGCCGGCGCCGCCTTCCGACCGGACGCCGCTGGTTCGCCTCGGCCGCGTCCCTGGTCGTCCGCGCGATCATGATCGCGCTGATCGGCCTGACGCTCGGCATGGTGATCCCGACCGACATGGCGAACGTGATCCTGCCGTACTACGCGGTGCTGTTCATCCTCGCCATTCCGTTCCTGCGGATTCCCGCCCGGCTGCTCGGGGCGCTCGCCCTGGTCGTGGCCGTCGCGGTCCCGTTCTGGAGCTACGCGGCGCGCATGGTGTTGCCGGGCGGTGACGCGGTGAACCTCAACTTCATCAACGTCGCGGCCGACCCGGTGTTCGCCGTCCAGCGGCTGTTCCTGACCGGCGTCTTCCCGGCGCTGCCGTGGATCGCCTACGTGATGGTCGGCATGGCCATCGGACGCCTCAACATCCGTCGCTGGACGGCCCTGACCCTGACGCTCGCGGGCTCCGCGCTCGCCTTCGTCACGGCCGTGGCCAACTGGCTCCTGATGAACCCGCTCGGCGGGCTGCAGAACCTCGCCGACGTGGCGAGCCAGTCGATGGCGCTCGACGACTTCACGACCTGGCTCGTCTGGGGCGGCGACGGCACCGTGCCCACCACGTCCCTGTGGTGGCTCGGCATCCTGGCCCCGCACACGGGCACTCCGTTCGACATGCTGCTCACGATCGGCGTCGCCACCGCGGTGCTCGGTCTATGCATGATGCTCGGCGTGGTGGCCCCGAAGCTGGTCCGTCCGATCGCCGTCATGGGCTCGATGCCCCTGACCATGTACACGTTCCACCTGCTCATGACGATGATCCAGCCGGACACCGACTGGGAGTGGACGAAGTACATGATCGAGGTCGCCCTCCTGCTGACGTTCGCCCTGCTGTGGAGCCGCAAGTTCACGCGCGGCCCGCTGGAGGAGCTCATCAACGGGCCGGCGAAGTTCACCCGGGACCTCGTGATGGGGAAGAAGGCCCGATGAACCGCGCACTCGTCTACCGCGGGAAGGCGTCCACCGAGGGTTGCCCGGAGGCGGTCGCCCGCCTGCTGCGCGACGCCGGCTTCGACGTGGCCTACGTGGGCGAACGCGAAGACCTGCCGCTCACCGCCGAAACGCTGGCCGGGGCGTCCGTGTACGCCCAGCCGGGCGGCGGGGACCTCGACAAGGCCTGGAAGAAGATCCGCAAGAACGCGGACGCCGTGACCGACTACGTAGCAGGCGGTGGCCGATACCTCGGCTTCTGCCTCGGGGGATACCTCGCCGGTCACACGCCCGGGTTCGGGCTGCTGGACGGAGACACCGACTCCTACATCAGCTCCAAGGGCGCCGACGTCCACGACGAGGACGCCGCAATCGTCCAGCTCGACTGGAACGGTCAGCGCCGTCACGTCTACTTCCAGGACGGTTGCCGCTTCATCACCGGGAAGAACACCCAGGTGCTGGCGCGCTACACCAACGGCGAGCCGGCCGCGGTGCTCAACCGCTTCGGCGCCGGCTGGGTGGCGGCCGTGGGGCCCCACCCGGAGGCGACCGACGACTGGTACATCGACGACGGTCTGCCGGCCGTCCGCAACGACGACCTGGCGCTCGACCTCGTCCGGCGGTTGGTGTCGGCATGATCGACGTGTGGTTCGCCCACGCGACCGTCGTGCGCGAGGCCGACCTGGCGCTCTTGGACGCCGACGAGCTGGCCCACCTGGGCTCGCTCCGGCGCTCCGATGAGCGGGCGTCCTACGTGGCGGGGCACGCGCTGCTCCGCCGCGCGGTGGGCGCCGCCCTGGGCGCCGACCCGGCCGGCATCGAGTTCGGTCGCAGCTGCCTGACCTGCGGCTCGACCGACCACGGCAAACCGTTCGCGACCGCGGACGCCGCCCTGGCGTTCAGCATTTCGCGGACCCGAACCATGGTGGGCGTCGCCGTCGGCGGCGACCATCCGCTCGGGCTCGACCTGGAGGCGTTCGACGCCGTCCCGGTCGGGGCCGCCGAGCTCGTCGGCCTCCCAGCCGACTCGTCCACCGAGGACGTCGCGCGCCAGTGGGTGCGCGTCGAGGCCGTCCTCAAGGCGTCCGGTGCGGGCCTGTCCATCCCGCCCGACGCCGTCCGACTGACCGGGCCGGGCGCAGCCCCCCGGCTGCTCTCCTGGCCCTTCCCGGACGCCGCAGGCGTCCACGTCGCCGATCTCGCTTCCCCCAGCGGATTCGCGGCAGCCCTCGCCGTCATCGGCGGGAACCGACCGACCATCGCTATCCACAGGGGGAATCATGAAGAAGAAGACCTTTGCCATTCTGGCGCTGCTCGCGCTGATGTTCGGGGTGCTGACCGGCTGCACGGTCGACCCGGATCAGGCCGTGCCCACCAAGTACGTTGAGCGCGTCAATGTGACGCCGGAGGCCAAGGCCTCCGTCGGCGAGCAGCGTGCTCGCCAGGCCGCCAAGGTCGCCAGCGACTTCACGCTGGCCCACGGCACCAACCCGAAGCTGCTCGACCCGCAGAAGTCCCACTACACGGCCGACGAGCTGACGAAGGGCGTCGAAGGCTCGCTGACAACGGGCGCGCTGAACAGCTGGCGCAACCGCGTCAACAAGGCGCTGGCCGGCGACGAGGACGCCGTCGACGCGCTCGACGGCCTGCAGCTCTACTCGATCAAGGAGCCGACGTGGCAGGTGCCGACGAACGGCAAGCTGATCGTGAGCCAGCTGCTGACCAACGTCGAGGTCGACGCCGAGAACGACACGAAGAACGTGATCGTGACGATGCACCACCGCACCGTCGCCCACTACGAGACCGACAAGAGCCCGGTCGAGGTCACCTTCGACCGCGACCTCACCTACACCATGGCGCCCAGCGCCGATGGCAAGACCTGGCTGATCAGCGAGTACACCGGCCCGTACCGCCTCGATTCCGAGGCGCTGCTGCGCTGAGCTGAACCGTTGTCAGCCGAGTAACGCCCGAGCAGTTCCCCAGACCGACTCGGGAGAACCGGTGGCCGGCATCCCGCCCGCCCGCATCGACCAGGCCGTCAGGTCTGCGGTGAGGGCAACCTTGCGGGTGCCGGCCTCCGTGAATTTGGCGACCTCCACGACGAAGGGCAGCGGGATGGCCTCGCTGGACGCCATGCCCGACACCACGTCGAAGATGAGCGCCAGGATGTCCTGCCCCGGTTCGAGCGGCTGCGCCGCGTGGACGCCGAACTCGGTCATGTCGAGCAGGAACGCACCCTCGGGGGCCGTGATGAACACCGTGCGGACCGCCGGCTCGGAATCCTTCGTGATCACCAGCCGGACGACCTCGGTGCACTCCCCCATGATCGCCGCCACCGCGTTCGCGAAGTGCTGCGCGACGATGAGCTCGCCCTCGATGCCCGCCAGGTCGCGGACGAGCAGCGTGGCGTACCCCGCCCGCAGGGACGGTTCGTCGTCCAGCATCGGGAGGATGCCGATCGCGTCGAGGGCCCGGCGGCCCCCGTCGGTGGGGCCCATGTCGACCAACGCGACCAGTTCGTGGTCGGTGATGCCGACGGGGCCTTCGGCCTCGTCCTCGATGTTCTCGCTCATGCTGCTCCCTTGGTCGTCCTGCAGGTCTCTCCGAGCCTAACGGAGCGTTTCTACCTGACGTTGTCCACACTCGGGTGTGGGTTTTGTCACACACCCCGAGATGACGCCGCCGGTGCGGCGTCCCTGGACTCAGAACGGCAGAAGCGTCTCACCGAAACCTCTCCCGGCGTCCACGGGTGGAGCGATCTCCCCGGGGGCGTCCGGACGACGTACAGTCGCCCCGGCGGCCCAACGTGGGGCCCTGGCCGCTGGAGGCGTCCATGAACACTGAGAGCCCGAGCGACGAGCGGGTCCGTCCGCTGCCCGTGCGCGTGGTGGCCCTCATCGCCACGCTCGGCGGGCTGCTGTTCGGCTTCGACACCGGCGTCATCTCGGGCGCGCTGCCCTTCCTCAAACACCCAACGGACGCCGGCGGCCTCGGCCTGACCGACGCCGAAGAAGGCCTGGTCACGTCCGCATTGCCGGCCGGCGCAGCGATCGGCGCGCTCATCGTCGGCGGCCTCGCCGACCGCCTCGGACGCCGCACCATGCTGCTGTGGCTCGCGGCGCTTTTCCTGGTCGGCGCGCTGGGCACCGCGTTCGCCCCCGACCTGACGGTGCTCGTCGCAATGCGGTTCGTGCTGGGCCTGGCGGTCGGCGGAGCGTCCGCGACCGTCCCGATCTACCTGGCCGAGATGGCCCCCGCCGACCGCCGCGGGTCGATCGTCGCCATCGACCAGGTGATGATCGTGACGGGGCAACTGCTCGCCTACACCTCGAACGCGGCCATCGCGGAGCTGACCCATCACGCGGCGTCGTGGCGGCTGATGCTGGCGCTGGCGTCACTCCCGGCGGTCGCCCTCTGGATCGGCATGCGCGCCATGCCCGATTCGCCGCGCTGGTACGTCGCGCGCGGACGCGAACCCGAGGCTCGGCACGTCCTGCTGCGCCTGCAGACCGACGACGTCGAGCACCAGTTGGACGCCGTCCGCGCGACCCTGCGCGCGGAGCGCGCGGCCGGGAGCGCCAAACTGGCCGAGCTGCGGCGTCCGTGGGTTTTGAAGATCGTGGTGATGGGCTTCTCGCTGTCGCTGATCCAGCAGATCACCGGCGTGAACGCGATCATGTATTACGCGCCGACGATCCTGGCGTCCACGGGGCTCGGGACGAACGCGGCGCTCACCGCCACGATCGCGAACGGCGTCGTGAGCGTGCTGGCGTCCCTGCTGGGACTCGTGCTGGTCGGAGTCCTCGCGCGCAAGCGCCTGCTGCTGCTCGGCCATTGCCTGATCGTGGCGTCGCTGGCCGGGATCGGCGTCCTGTCGGTCGTGACGCAAGGCACGGGCGCGACGTGGCTCGTGCTCGCGCTGATGTTGGTGTTCCTGGTCGGGCAGCAGGGGTCTGTGTCGCCGGTGACGTGGGTGATGCTGTCGGAGATCTTCCCGCTACGCATCCGCGGGCTCGGCGTCGGGTTCTCGGTGCTGGGCAACTGGGTGACGAACACGCTGATCAGCTTCAGCTTCCCCATTCTGCTCGGCACCGTCGGGCTGGGCCCGGTCTTCGCGGCGTTCGCCGTGATCAACGTCGTCGCGATGGTGCTGGCGCAGCGGTTCCTTCCGGAGACGTCCACACAGACCCTCGAGGAGATCGAGGAGGCTCTCCGCGAGCCCGTGGGCGTTTCTACCTGACGTAATCCACCGTCTGAGGTGGATTTCGTCACACACCCCGTGTGGCGTTTCTACCTGACGTTTCCCACCTCCCAGGGTGGAGAACGTCAGGTAGAAACGCCCACAGGCACGTCCCTCACCCGGACGCCGGCCCCGGTCGCAGGGCCGGTGCCGCGCGCTCTTCTTCGATCGGACGCCCCTCCTCGCGATGCCGGACGGCCCGCCAGATGCGGTGCAGCGCGATCACCACGGCGACCCACGCGAAGCCGAGCAGCCACCCCGCGAATACGTCGGTCAGCCAGTGGTGCCCGAGGTAGACGCGCGTCAGCCCCATCGTCAGGGCATACAGCCCGAAGAACGCGACCCAGAACAGCCGCACGCCCCACCCGTACGGTTTCGTGTGCCGCAGGATCAGGTAACACAGAATCCCCGCGATCACCGTCGCGTTCAACGTGTGCCCGGACGGGAAGCTCGGCGAATACTCGTACGGCGGGATCGCCTCGGCCAGCGGCGGCCGGACGCGTCCCACCGCCCGCTTCCCGAAGTACGTGATCGCCAGGGCGCCGCCCGCGGCGACGGCGGTGAGGACGAAGGGCGTCGCGTCCCGCCAGCGCCAGCACAGGAACGCGACGACGATCACGCTCACGATCGGCTGCCACAGTGGCCCGCCGGTGTTGGAGTACCAGGCGATGACCCCGTTCAGCGTCGGCGTCCGGACGGATTCGGCCCAGGTGAGCACCGGCCGATCCCACAGCGCGATGCCGTTGCCCTGGCTGACCGATTCGAGGACCTCCTCCGCGCCGTGCGTCAGCCAGATGGCCAGGCCGAGGCAGACCACGAGGGCAGTCGCCAGGATGACCGCGGCCGACCGCCGATCGGGAGGACGCCGGGCGAGGCGGGCGTCCGGGCGGGGTGCAGGAGTGCTCACGCCCCCAGCCTGCCACTGGTGACAAGGGAGGACGCCCCTCCTCGGGCCGTTTTGGTGGAGCACTTCGTCGGCCCGTAGGGGGATGCGGCGCGAGGTCGCGACCCAGAGGGGCAGCGGCGTCCCACCGCCTGTGTGACAAAACCCACCTCAGGGTGTGGAGAACGTCAGGTAGAAACGCCCCACGGGGCTACTCGACCACCACCAACAGATCGCCGCCCTCGACGGCCTGGGCGTGTCCGATGGCGAGGCGCTGGACAGTCCCGCCGACGGGGGTCGTGATGGCGGCCTCCATCTTCATGGCCTCGATGGTCGCGACCTGCTCGCCGGCCGCCACCTCCTGGCCCTGCTCGACCACGAGCGTCACCACGCCGGCGAACGGGGCGGCGACCTGGCCGGCCACCGAGGCGTCCGCGCGCTCGCGCGTGGCTACGGTCGACTCGATCGCGTGGTCGCGGACCGCCACCTGACGCATCTGGCCGTTGATAGTGGCCATGACGCTCCGGAACCCGCGCTCGTCGGGCTCCCCGATCGCCTGCAGGTTCACCAGCAGGGTCTTGCCGCGCTCGATCGGCACCTCGTGCTCGACGCCGAGCTCCAGCCCGTGCAGGAACTGCCGCGTGGTCAGCACCGACAGGTCGGAGTACTCCTCGGACGCCTCCTCGAAGTCCTTGGTCGGGCCGGGGAACAGCAGCCGGTTCAGCGTGGCCCGGGGGTCGCTGCCGAGGGCGGCGGCGTCCTCGTCGGCGAGTTCGGTGACCACCGGACGCGTGCGGCGTCCGGCGAGCGCCTTCGTCCGGAAGGGCTCCGGCCAGCCGCCGGGCGGGTCGCCCAGGTCGCCGTTCAAGAACCCGATCACCGAATCCGGGATGTCGTAGCGCTGCGGGTCGGCCTCGAAGGCGTCCGGGTCGATGCCCTGCCCGACGAGCGCGAGCGCGAGGTCGCCCACCACCTTCGAGCTCGGCGTGACCTTCACGATGTTGCCCAGGATGCGGTTGGCGGCCGTGTACATGTCTTCGATCGCCTCGAACCGCTCCCCCAGCCCGAGCGCGATGGCCTGCTGCCGCAGGTTCGACAACTGGCCGCCGGGGATCTCATGGGCGTAGACGCGTCCGGTCGGGCCGGGCAGGCCCGACTCGAACGGTCCGTACAACAGCCGGACGGCCTCGAAGTACGGCTCCAGGGACGTCGCGGCATCCAGCGACAGGCCCGTGCTCCGCTCGGTGTCGTCGGTCGCCGCGATGAGCGCCGACATCGACACCTGCGAGGTCGTGCCCGCCCAGGCCGCCGAGGCGACGTCCACGGCGTCCACCCCCGCGTCGATCGCGGCGAGCAGCGTGCCGAGCTGCCCGCCGGCCGTGTCGTGGGTGTGCAGGTGCACCGGCACGTCGAAGTTCTGCCGCAGCGAGGCGACGAGTTTCGCGGCCGCCGGGGCGCGCAGCAGCCCCGCCATGTCTTTGATCGCGAGGATGTGGGCGCCCGCGTCGACGAGTTGTTCCGCCAGCCGCAGGTAGTAGTCGAGCGTGTACAGCTTCTCGCCGGGGCTCGTCATGTTGCCCGTGTAACACAGCGCAGCCTCGGCGACGGCGTGGTCGGTTTCGAGGACGGCCTCAATGGCCGGGCGGATCTGCTCGACGTTGTTGAGGGCGTCGAAGATCCGGAAGATGTCGATGCCGGAGCGAGCCGCCTCCGCGACGAACGCGTTCGTCACGGCCAGCGGGTACGGGGTGTACCCGACCGTGTTGCGGCCGCGCAGCAGCATCTGGATCGGCAGGTTCGGCATGAGCTCGTGCAGCGTGTCGAGCCGCTCCCACGGGTCCTCTTTCAGGAACCGCAGCGCCACGTCGTACGTCGCCCCGCCCCACGCCTCGACCGAGAACAGGCCGGGCAGCATGCGCGCGAGGTGCGGTGCGACGTTCATGAGGTCGCGCGTCCGGACGCGCGTCGCGAGGAGCGACTGGTGGGCGTCCCGGAACGTCGTGTCGGTGACGCCGACGGACGTCCGCCCGCGCAGCTCGGCCGCGAAGCCGGCCGGGCCGAGCGCGAGCAGGCGCTGGCGGGAGCCGTCCGGCACGGGCGCATTCAGGTCGAGGGGCGGCAGTTTCTCGCGGGCGACGATCGGCGTCCGGGGCTCGCCGAACGGCTTGTTGACGGCCGTCTCGGCCAGGTAGGCGAGCAGCTTGGTGGCGCGGTCGGCCGGATCCTTCGCGTGCAGCAGCTCCGGACGCTCGTCGATGAAGGACGTCGTCGCGCGCCCCGCGAGGAACTCCGGGTCGGCCAGGACGCCTTGCAGGAACCCGATGTTCGTCGAGACCCCGCGGATGCGGAACTCGCTCAGCGCGCGGCGCGCCCGTCGGACGGCCGTCGGGAAGTCGCGCCCGCGGCAGGTGAGCTTCACCATCATCGAGTCGAAGTGCGCGCCGATCTCTGCCCCGGCGAACACCGTGCCGCCGTCGAGGCGGATGCCGGCGCCGCCCGGCGTCCGGTAGACGCTGACCCGGCCCGTGTCGGGCCGGAAGCCGTTCGCCGGGTCTTCCGTGGTGACGCGGCACTGCAGGGCGGCCCCGCGCGGGTGGATCGAATCCTGGGTGAGGCCCAGGTCGGCGAGCGACTCCCCGGACGCGATGCGCAGCTGGCTGCTGACCAGGTCGACGTCGGTGATCTCCTCGGTGACCGTGTGTTCGACCTGGATGCGGGGGTTCATCTCGATGAACCGGTACTCGCCGTCCTTGCCGAGCAGGAACTCCACGGTGCCGGCGTTCTCGTACTGGATGTGCCGGGCGAACTTCACGGCGTCCGCGCAGATGCGCTCGCGCAGCCCGGGGTCGAGGTTCGGCGCCGGCGCGAGCTCGACGACCTTCTGGTGCCGGCGCTGCACCGAGCAGTCGCGCTCGTACAGGTGGACGACGTTGCCCTGCCCGTCGGCGAGGATCTGCACCTCGATGTGCCGAGGATCGACCACCGCCTCCTCCAGGTACAGCCGCGGATCGCCGAACGCCGACTCGGCCTCGCGACGGGCCTCCTCGACGGCGGGCCGCAGCAGGTCCGGCGCGTCGACGCGGCGCATCCCGCGGCCCCCACCGCCGGAGACTGCCTTCACGAACACCGGGAACCCGATCTCCTCGGCCGCGGCGACCAGGGTGTCGACGTCGTCGCTGGGCTCGGACCCGCGCAGCACCGGCAACCCCGCCTCGCGGGCGGCCGCGATGGCGCGCGCCTTGTTGCCCGTCAGGTGCAGCACCCGCTCCGACGGCCCGACGAACGTGATGCCCGCCTCGGCGGCGGCGCGGGCCAGATCGGGGTTCTCCGAGAGAAACCCGTAGCCGGGATAGATCGCGTCGGCGCCGGCCGCCACAGTGGCCTTCACGATGCCCTCGACGTCGAGGTAGGCGCGGACGGGGTGGCCGACCTCGCCGATCAGGTACGACTCGTCGGCCTTGAGGCGGTACTCGGCGAGGCGATCCTCGTGGGGGTAGACCGCGACGGTGCGGGCCCCCAACTCGGTGGCCGCGCGGAACGCCCGGACGGCGATCTCGCCACGGTTGGCGACCAGGACTTTGTTGAACATGGGGATCCCTCGAATCGAGCGGTGGGGGGACCCGGCCCAATCTACGGGGTCGCCGGGGCTGGGGAACAGTCCCGGACGCCGTGACATCCCGCTCCAGCACGGCCCGCGTCTGTGAGGAGCGGACCGCCGGCGGCGTATGGAAGGGAAAACCGCCCTGGAGACCGGGGCGGTTCCCCATCCGCTCAAAGGGTTAGGTCCACAGGCCGCCGGGGGCGAAGACTTCCTCGACCAGGTCGTCGAACCAGCCCAGCTCGCGGGCCACGTCCAACACCGTGTACCGCGACCGGTAGTACATCGCCCGCGGGAACGTCGCCTTCACCGCAGCCGCCGTCAACCCGATGTCCTCCGGCCGCGACGGCGCCCCCGCCCTGGCCAACATCCCCTGCAGCTCCTTCGCCGGCACGACCTGCGCCGCCAACTCCCCCTTCAACGACGGCCACGCCGCCACGAGCCGCTCCACCCGACGACGCAGCCCTTCAGCATCCACATACTTCTCCCGCGTCTCGGTCAACCCCTTCTCCACCAACGGGCCCGACATCGTCGCCCGAATATCAGCAGCGATCTCCTTCCACGTCGGCCACGCCGCCACCACCGCCTCCACATCAACACCCGCGACATCCCGCGCCAAGAACCGCTCATAAAACGCGCACATGGCCAACGTCCCGATCGCCACCTTGAACCCATGCGACAACGGCGGATCCAACTCCGCCCCCAGATGATCCAACTCCCACAAGTGACTGAAGTAATGCTCCGCGCCCGACGCCGGCCGCGTCCCCCGCGCCACCTGCATCGCCAACCCCGACAGGACAAGCCCCGAGCACAACCCCTCAAACGCCTCCGGAACACCCGCCGCCAACTCCGCCGGCCGCGACAACGCCTCCCGCACACCCCCCTGCACCAACCCCCACGCCAACTCATTCAACGGATCGACACCGACCGCGTCCGCGATCAACCAATCAGCACCACCGGGCAACTTCGCCGACAGGTCCCCATACCCCGAGGCCGCCATCGGCGCCGGAGCATCCGCGACCACATCCAGATCGAACACGACCGCCAACGGTGCCGGGCACGGCATCGTGATCTTCACACCGTCACGCGTCATCGGCGCCCCAAAACCCGTGTACCCGTCCATCGACGCCGCCGTCCCGACCACCGCGTACGGCTGCCCCAACTCCCCCGAGGCCAACTTCACCAGGTCATTCAACGTGCCCGACCCGACCGCAACCCCCAACGCGCCCGTCGCCACCAAACGCTGCTTGATCTCCACACAATGCTCGTAAGCGGCGTACAACGTCGGCGACCCCGGAAAAATCATCGGCTCGACCACCTCAGCCCCCACCTCCCGGAGACGCTCAGCGACCACCGCACCCGCCGCAGCCCACGTCCGCTCATCAGCGACCAACAACACCGGCCCACCATCAGCCAACAACGTGCCCCCGATCGTGCGGCCGGCATCCGCCAGCACCCCACGACCCACCTCCACCACTCGCGTGGTCTCCGCATGCTCCAACGCACGCGCCAACGTCTCGTTCATGACTGTCCTTTCCTGCCCGGCGCCTCGCCGGATTCCTCGGATGTGCGGGTCAATGCGGCCACGACGGCCGCGAGGGCGTCCCCCTCGTCGAGACCGTCGGCCCACACATCGACGGCGCTTCCTCGCTGCAACCCGAGCGCGAGGACGTCCACGGCCCGCCGCAAGCTGGCGGTCTGACCGCCAGCTCGCAGATAGATGCTGCTGTGGAAGCCCGCCGCCAGCGTCACGAGCTCGTGAGCCACGAGCGCGTGGACGCCGTGCGGGCGCGCCACCACGACACTTTCTCGGATCAAGGCTTCTCGATCACGATGCGGCTGCCGACCTGCACCGTCGGGATGTCCCCGCCGGCATCGACATGAATCGCCCCGTGCATTTTCGGGACGGAGGCCCCGTCCAGGTTGACGGTCACGTGCCCCAGCGAATCGAGGTTCTGCTGAGCGACCTCACCGACCGCCGTGATGGGGAGCGGACGTCCGTCGATCACGAGTCGCTGGCCTGCGGCGATCGTGTCGGTGGAGGCGGTGACGTCGATGAGGAAGCAGAAGTCGCGCAGCGCGGCGGGTGCGTTCTCGCCGAACGTCACGAACATGCCCTCGGGAAGGAATGCTGTTGCGTCGTCACCAGCCCCGACGACGGTGGTGCGATAGATCTCGGTCATGCGTTGTCTTCCTTTCGGTCAGCTGCTGTACAGGCCGATGCTGGCGAGCCACGCGACGGCCACCCGCGGGACACCGGTGAGGAACCGGGAGTAGAGCACCGACGGGACGCCAACCTCGACCGTCTCCGGCTGTGCCTCTGCCAGACCCAAGCCGACCGGGATGAAGTCGCAGGCGTTCTGGGTGTTGATCGCGAACAGAGCGGGCAAAGCGAGGCTGGGATGAATGTTGCCCTTGCCGATCTCGACGCCGATGAGCGTCCCGATGATCTGGCCGATGACCGCGCCGGGCCCGAGCAGCGGGGAGAGGAACGGCAGCGAGCAAATGAACCCGAGCACGATCAGTCCGATTCCGGACCCGGCCAGCGGGGTCAGCATCTTCGAAAACCACGTGCCGAATCCGGACGCGTTGATAATGCCGATGAGCATGGCCACGAATCCCATGAACGGGATGATCGTGTTCAGCATGGTTTGCACTGCGTCGCGGCCGGCCTGGTAGAAGACCGACACGACGCGACCGGCCCCCAGACCGATCCGCTCCAGAAGGGACTTGTCCCGCTTGGCGGCGATCGTCTGGGAGATCTTCTTGTCGGTTGACCACGTCACGGACGCCTTCGTCTCACCCTGCCCGGGTTCGGCGGCCTCGTCGGTTGCCTGGGTCGCGGCTGGCACCGCGCCCACCGCAGCCCCGTCGGCCAGTTCGACCTGCTCGGCACCGACCGCCGACACGTAGATTCCCTCGTGGATGTACTGGGCCAACGGCCCCGTCTTTCCCGTCGGCATGACGTTGATGGTCGGGATGTTCTTGCGCGGGTAGAGCCCGCAGCGCAGGGTTCCGCCGCAATCGATGACGACGGCGAAGATCTCCTCGTCGGGCACCGACGTGGCGAATCCGTTGACGGGCTCGGCCCCGGTGAGTTCGGCGATCCGGTCGACCACCTCGGGGCGCATGCCGCCGCCGACGATGTAGACCAGCTTGTTCTTCTCGGGTGTCGGAGTCAGGGTCAGGGGTCCGCCGAATCCTCCATGGCCCCGCTGAACAACGACGGTATGGAACTCGGTCATTTGTTCCCCTCCACGTGGGCGACCTTGCTGAGGGTCACGCCCTGCTGCTTACTGACATAGGCCGTCGTCAAGTCGGTCACCCAACCGGCGACGAAGTTCATCACGAGGCCCACCAGCAGGTAGCGAATCGCGAGCGGACCGGTGCTCAGCCCGAGCTGCGTCACCCCTTGGGCGATCCCCAACCAGATGAAGAGCTCGGCGGGGTTGATGTGCGGGAACACGCCGTTGCTGGTGTGGCAGAACTGTCCCGCGGACGCGAAGTAGCTCGGCTTGTAACGCTCGGGCAGGAAGCGCCCCAACGAATGAACCATCGGGTTCGTCAACATGAACGAGCCGATGAACGGCAGCAGCAGGTAACGGCTCACCGGGTTGTTGCCGGCCTTGGCCGCAAACCCGTTGATCTTGTCTTCGCCGATCAGTTGGATCAGCGAGTTCATGGCGATCAGCAGCATGAGCACAAGAGGCACGATGCTGCCCATCCATCCGACGAACGTTTCGGCACCAGCCTGGAAGAGGCCGACAAACCATTCCGCGGCGTGCACGAGGATGTCCATGATCACTCCTTTCAACAGTGGGTGGTGATGTCTCCGCCGGGGTCAGGCCGCAGCCGGACGCCGACGGATCTTCTTGACCGAGGCGCCGAGTTGCGCCAAGGGAGACAAAGGCTCGGGGGCGGTGCCCCCGTCGGTGACGATGCGGTAGTTGTCGCGGGCGTTGTCGACGGCCTGCCGGAGGCTCTTGGTCCAACGGCGGTCACCGGATGCGTCCACGTCGAGGAGCGTCTGGCCGTTGAAGCCGTCGAACTGTCGGAAGCGCGCCAGCACGGAGACGCCGGCCAGTCGGCGTCCGTCGCGGATGAACCCCTCCTCGTCGAGGAGAAACATGACGATCGCGCCGGCCGTCAGGAGGCCTTTCCTTTTCCCGATGGCGACGCGCCCGCGGATACGCAGCGCCCGAAACTCGGATGCGAAGTTCTTCATCTGCCGGAGCCCGAGAATCGTGTTGAGCCCGTAGATCACGGCGAATGCGATGGCGATGGTCCAGAACATGAGGGCTCCTCAGCGCTCGGGGGGACGGAAGTTGTTCTCCATGAAGTAGAAGAACTGTTCGTATGAATGGAGACGCGAAAGCCGGTTGAGCAGCGACCGGTCGGACGCGAGCCGGATGATGTCGTCGTAGGCCTCGATGAGAACCGTGTCGTCGAATTCGTTCTTGTGGGGCAGCACCATCAGAAAGACCGCGCGGATGCCGGGTTCGTCGTCAAGGTGCGGCACGACCCCGAGTGCGAACAAGATCGAGTGCATGGTTGACGAACTCACATGAGGAAATGCGACGAATTCGTCGAGCCGCATCGTCCCGCGGGCCTCGCGCTCACGCACGGCCGCAGCGGCCTCGCGTTCGAGACGGCCGGATTCCTCCAGGGATGTCAGCATGATGTCCAGCGCCTGCGGGTAGCCTGTCCCCTCCGGTAGGGAGAAGAACCCCCAGTCGGCGAGTGCCGACGTCAACACGGACGCCGGGCTACTCCCGAGCGTGCGTACGCGTGGTGAATAGCGAAGACGTTCGACCTGCCGCAGCAGCTCGTCGCCGTCGAAGACCTCACGCAGTTCAACCGTTGTGGTCGACGTGGCGACAGGCTGCCCAGCCGTCGTGATCACCACATCGAAGTCATCCGCCGACTCGCTGGGAGCGATCGGCACGAAGGTGGTACCCCGGGGGAACACCCGTTCGAGCTGCGATTGGAGAAGTCGGGCCGACGCGCGCCCCGAACCAGTGGCGATCGCGATCTTGAGCGTGCGCCCCTGGTGCGACGAATACTCCTCGAGGAACACCTGGAAATAGGTGGCCATGTAGCCGAGTTCGCTGTCGACAACGTCGATGCCGGTTTCTCGGGCGATCACGCGCGCGGCGATCGTGGCCATCGTGTGTGCCAGCGGGTAGCGCTGGCCCATCTCCGTCGGCGAGGCCTGCTCCAGCCTGATGCGGTATCGCAGTCGGTTGAGCATGAACGCGAGGTGGTGCACGAACTCGCGCAGCAACTCGTTCGGCATCATGTGGACGTCGAGTTCGCGCCCGATTTCGCTGAGAATTTCGGTGACGAGCGCGCTCGTGTCATCGTCGGCGATCAGGCCGTCCAGGGCGCGTACGTCCCCGGGCGTCCGCATGCCTGCCGCGGGCAGGCTCAAGAACAGCTCCTCCTCTGGAGGAAACTCCTCCCCGAGAAGGCGTCCCACACGCTGGGCGACCTCGCGCGCAAAGTCGTGCGCAGGCGTCCCCGCAAGGTCGGCGTAGCGCTGCGGCAGCGGCCCGAGATGATGCCCGTTGAGGTGCCGATCGATCATGACGGTGCACCAGCGCAACACGTTCGCGACCGTGTCGGGGTTCAGGAGGCGCTGGTCTCCGGTGTGGGCGACGTCCAGTGCGATTTCCTCGTCGAGCCCGTAATCGCCATAGGCAGCGTCGAAGGCGCGCTGCAGGATGAACTGACGCCACTCCAACTCCGGGCCGATGGCACGTAGGCCGACGTGGGTGCGCCCCTCGATTCCGAGGGTGTAGGACGCCAATTGCTCACGAAGCCGGGCCAGATCAGCCGTGACGGTCGTGCGGCCGACGCTCATGGCCGCGGCCAGTTCTTCGGCACGCAGCGGGATATCGGCTCGGAACAGACGGGCCGCCAGGTAGCTCGTGCGCCGATCCAGGTCGTTGAAGCTGGAATTCTGCGTCAGCAGCGACGTCCGGACGCTCTGGAAGCGCTGCTCGTCCACCACTAGCAGCCGATAGCGACCGTCCCGCAGCCGCACCGAGCCGGCCGATCCGAGGGCCGCATTCAGGTGCTCGATATCGGAGGCCACGGTTCGCGGGCTGACATTCAGGCGAAACGAGAGTCCCTCGACAGAGGCGCTCAAGGCCGTTTCGAGATGCCGTAGAATCACCGCCCGCCGATCCATGACGCCCCCTCTTCACACCGTTGTCGAGTCCATGCATTTTGAACGTAACATCGTCTGGCTATGGGGGATACCGCGGAATAGCTCGCCTTCGCGGCGCAATTGTGCGTCGGCCTGACGCAATGCGGGTGGCCGACGACGACCACCCCGGCGTCTAGGCTGCCCACCATGACCGACACCACGCTCATCACCGGAGCCACCGGCGGACTGGGGCAGGCGTTCGCGCGGCGGGAGGCGTCCCTGGGGCATCGGCTCGCGCTCACCGGACGCCGGACCGACGTCCTCGACCAGCTCGCCGGCGAGCTCCGCCGGCGCTACGGGGTGGAGGTCGACACGTTCGCCCTCGACCTCGCCGACCACGACGCCCGTCAGCACCTGATCGACCGGCTCGCCGAGCGCGAGCTCACGGTCCGCACGCTGATCAACAACGCGGGCTTCGCGTCCATCGCGGACACCCGCGACACGGACGCCGACCGCCTCCTCGGCCAGGTCGAGGTCAACTGCGCGGCGCTCACGCACCTCACGCGCGCCGTTCTCCCCGCGATGCTGGACGCCCGCCGCGGCACGATCATCAACATCGCGTCCACGGCGGCGTTCCAGCCGATCCCGGGTATGGCGGTCTACGCGGCGACCAAGTCGTTCGTGCTCAGCCTGTCGCAGGCCTTGTGGGACGAGGTGCGCCGCGACGGCGTCCGGGTGCTCGCCGTGTGCCCCGGGCCGACCGAGACCGGCTTCTTCGAGGCCGCCGGCGCGTCGACGGCGATGAGCAGCCGACGGACGCCCGACGACGTCGTCGCCTCCGCCTACCGCGCCCTCGACCAGGGCCGGCCCGTCGTCATCGACGGACGCCTCAACGCGGCCATGGCGCGCCTCGCGCGCCTCACGCCCCTGCGGGTCGTGCTGCCGTTGGCGAAGGCCGTCCTGCGCCACTGAGCGCTACAACAGACGCACGGACGCCCACGGGGCCCCGGCGTCGCCTCGACCTCTCGGCCGAACCGTCGTCGGAGCCCCGTGGGCTCGCTGTCAGGCGCTCAGCCCTGCTGGGCGTCCTTGGCCTCGGCCCGCACGTTCTCGGCCGAGCTGCGGGCCTGGTCGGTGACGTCGTCCTTCGCCTGGGTGGCGTCCGACTTCACCTGCTCGCCGGCCTGCTGCGCGGTCTCCTTGACCGAATCGGCGGCCTCCTGCGCGGCGGGCTGCAGGTGCTCCTTCGCCTCGGTCGCCATCTGCTTGACCTCGTCGGTCAACGGTTCGGCCCGGTCGCGCAGGTCGGCCGCAGCGTCCTCCTCGACGCGCGACGCGGGCAACAGCCCACCGATGAGCGCGCCGACGCCGAGCGCCACGAGGCCGGCGGCGATCGGGTTGCCGCGCGCGGTCCGCTTGAGCCGGGCGGGAGCCTCGGCGACGTTCTGTCGCGCGTCGTCGAGTTTGCTGCCGGACACGTGGCCCTGGTCGCCCGCGAAGAACGTGCGGTCGTCGTAGTCGTCGTCGGAGCCGAAGACGCGCTCGCGAAGCCCGCGGGCGCGGCTCTTCGCCTTGTCGACCTGGCTCCGCGCGATGTTGCCCGGATGCGTCGAGTCGGACAGTGCGTTCACGTTGTCGGACAGATCGGTGCGGGTCCGCTCGATGTCGCGGCGAATCTCGTCGGGGTTGCTCATCGGTTCTTCTCCTCGTTGCCGGTCGCGGCGTTCGGAATCTTGGTGACGGTCTCCTGGGTCTGCTCCAGACCCCGGATCTTCTTCAGCGCGCTCCTCCCCGCGGCGGCGAGGATGGCGGCGATCACGGCCCACACGACGCCCGTCAGGACGCCGCCCCAGCCGTACGACGGGTCCATCCGCGTGCCGAGCGCCACGGACAGCGCCCACCACAGCGCGAGCGTCAGGGCGATCAGCATCATCAGCGCGGCCACGCCGGCGCCGGCCAGCAGTCCGACGCCCTTCCCCGCCCGGGACGCCGACTGTTGCGCCTCGGCCTTCGCGAGTTCGATCTCCTGCCGGACGAGCGTCGACGCGTTGCCCATCAGGTCCGAGGCGATCTCGCCCAGCGAGCGGTCCTCGGCTCGGTAGCGGGCGTAGCTGGCGTCCGCCTCGTCGTGAACGACGGCGTCCTCCACATCCGGCGCCTTGGACGCCCCCGCCGTCCAGGCCGTCCGGTCGTCGTCAGCGGAGGTCATCGGCGCCCCCCGTCAGGTTCGTCCGGCCGGTCGGGTCGATGACCGCGCGGCCCTCGTTCGTGCCGGTGCCCTCGGTCGGGTAGGCGTCGCCACCCACCGTCGGCTCGGAGGTGTCCCGCTCGCCGGAGAGCTTGCGCTCCGCCGGCCCGGACACCTCGCTCCGGACGCCGTCGGCGCCCTGGCCGAACCCGGTGCCCTGGCCATACGGGGTGTCGCGATCGTACGTGGCGTCCTGCACGTAGCCGGCGCCGGCCGGATAGCCGGCGTCGCGCGCGGTGTCGGCCTGCGCGTAGCCGGGGCGTCCGGATGCGCCATAGCCGGCGCCGCCGGTGAGCTGCTTCTCGTCCTGAGACGCCCCCTGCAGCCCACGCACGAGGCGCGAACCGAGCAGGCCGACCCCGGCCGAAATCGCCATGAACGCCCACGGACGCCTCGCCGCGAACCGCCGGACATCATCGAGGATCCCCTGGGGATCGTTGCTTTCCAGCCAGCGGGCCGCGCGGTCGCCGACGCCCTCGGCGTTCGAGGCGAACTTCGCGACGGGCCCGTCGGTGTTCGACGAGCGCACCATCTCGGACAGCTCGTCCGTGAGCGACCGGACGATGCCGGCGATCTTCTCCTGCCCGCTGGACGCCTGCGAGCGCAGTTCGGAGACGCCCTGGTCGAGCAGCCGCTGGCCTTGGTACTTCGCCTCGTCGACGACGTTGCCAGCCTGCTCCTTGGCCGATGCAACGACGTCACCGCCGGCCTGCTGGGCGGTGTTCTTGACGTCGGCCGCCTCGGCGCGGGCGGTGTCCTTCACGTCCTGCGTGCGATCGGTCGGGACCCCGGCGGCCAGACCGCGGTCGCTCGAGGCGTCGTTGGGGTACGCCATGTTGTCCTCCAGTGTCGTGGTGCAGATCAGTGCGGTGCTGTGCAGATCAGGGCGATAGGACGCCCGGGCCTGCGGCCGCGCCGGTCTGCCCGACCGGCGCCGCGTAGCTACGTTACGGACGGCGTCCGGGTGGCTTCCTCCCCCCAAAGAAGGGTGGCGGATCACAACTCGACCACGGCCCCTGAGAGAGCCGTTAGCGAACTGAAACAACTGACCAGAGACGGATCGACCGCCCGGACGAGTCCGGGGCGGTCGGTGGGCGGTGATGCTGGACGCCTGCGGTCAGACCCGCGGACGCCCCGGCTCGTAGGCGCAGAACGGCTCCTCCGCGAGGTAGTCGCCGGTCATCGCGTAGGCCCGCGCTCGGGACCCGCCGCAGGCGTCCCGGAAGCCGCAGACGCCGCACTTGCCCTCCAGAAGCGTCCGGTCCCGCAGCTCCCGGAAGACCGGCGCGTTGCGGTAGATGTCGATGATGTCGGTCTCGCGGATGTTGCCCGCGTTCACCGGCAGGAAGCCCGACGGGTAGATGTCGCCGGTGTGGCTGATGAAGATGAACCCGTCGCCGTCGTTCACGTTGCGGGCGCGCCCGATGCCGTCGGACTGGCTGTAGTGCATGCCGCGGGTCATGACCTCGTCGACGTCCTCGTCCGCCCCTGCGCGCACCTCGGCGCGCTTGCGTTGCATCACGACGCGGCTGTACTGCGGGGCCGCTGTCGCCTTGATGTCGAACGGCGCGACCTTGCTCAGGTCGTAAAGCTGGTGGAAGACCTGCTCGAACTCCTCCGCGGACGCCACGTCGTCGGCCTTCGCGCGGCCCATCGGCACGAGGAAGAACACCTCCCAGAACACCACGCCGAGGGTGGTCATGAGCTCGGTCATCGCGTCCATGTCGTCGATGTTGGCCTTGCGGATGACCGTGTTGACCTGCGTCGACAGGCCGACCTCCTGCGCCTCACGCAGAATGCGCAGCCCGTGGTCGAAGCTGCCCTGCACCTGCCGGAACTCGTCGTGGATCGCGGCATTGCTGCCGTCGAGCGAGACGGCGAGGCGGGTGAGCCCGACGTCCTTGAGCTGCTGCAGCAACTCCTTCGTCGCCAGGGACGTCGTCGCCGGCGTGATGCCCATCCGCATCCCGAGCTTCGCGCCGTACTCGACCAGCTCGACGATGTCGGGCCGCTTGAAGCAGTCCCCGCCGCTGAACACGAACACGATCGGGCCGAACTCGCGCAGCCGATCCATCATCGCCTTCGCCTCGGCGGTCGACAGCTCCCCCGGATGGCGCAGCGGCTGGGCCATGGCCCGGCAATGCTTGCAGGCCAGGTCGCAGGCCTGGGTGGTCTCCCAGATCGCGATGAACGGGGCCTTGTCGAAGTCGAGGTGGCGGCGCGACGGCGCTGCGCCGGGGTGCCCACCGGGATGGCCCCCAGGGTGCCCCCCGCGGCCGTGCGGGTGCCCGCCCGGATGCCCGGAGGGACGCCCGCCCTGCGGGATGCTCGTCGGGGAGGGTCCGATGGTCTGCTGCGCCATGGCTGCACTGTACCTACTACTAGCCGTAGTAGGCAGCCGGAGCGAGGAATTGAACAGGGATGATCGGACAAAATCCTGCCGGGCTAAAGTGGCCCCGATGCACATCCGGACCTTGGCGGCGGCCAGCGCGCTCGCCGTCCTCACGCTGACTGGCTGTTCGGCCGTCCAGGCCCTTCCAGGGCCGGCGACGCCGTCCCTTGCGGCGCCCACCCCGAGCAGCCGGGCGACCGCGTCCGCGTCCGAGACGACCGCGGGGGCCGAGACGCCGCCCTCGCAAACGTCCCCCGCCCCCGCGGACACCCGCGCGGGTGCGCAACTGAACCGGCCGTACGTGGTCGACGGCATCCTCGTGGTGAACAAGAACCACCGCCTCGGGCCCGGCTACGTGCCGGCGTGGGCCTCGCAGCCTCAAGGGCTGCGCCCCGACGTGCGCGCAGCCGCCGACCGGCTCATGGCCGCCGCGAAGGCCGACGGCGTCCCGCTGAAGATCCGCAGCGGCTACCGCAGCTACGCGACGCAGAAGGCGTCCTTCGATCGCGCGATGCGCACCCAGGGCGCGGCCAAGGCCCGCGCCTACTACGCGGAGCCGGGCGCGAGCGAGCATCAGACCGGCCTCGCGTTCGACTTGTGGGACGGCCGGAACCGCGGCGACGCCTTCAAGCGCACCCCCCAGGCCGCCTGGATCGCGCAGCACGCCGTCGAATACGGCTTCATCGTGCGCTACCCGAACGGGCGCGAGTCCGTGACCGGCTACCTGTGGGAGCCCTGGCACCTGCGCTACGTCGGCACCGACGTCGCGCGCCGGTTCGGGCCGAACGCGACGCTGACGCTGGAGGAGTTCCTCGGGCTTTCCTGAAAACCCGGACGCCCGCGGCCACAGCCGCGGGCCTCCGGCGTTCGTCACACCTGACCAAGGGCCGGACTAGCCCTTCATCACCTCCGCGATGGCGTGGGCGACGTAGTCGATGTTGCCCTGGTTGAGGGCCGCAACGCAGATGCGGCCGGCGTTCGTGCCGTAGACGCCGAACTCCTCGCGCAGGCGGATCATCTGATCCTTCGTCAGGCCCGAGTAGCTGAACATACCGATCTGGTCGGTGATGAAGCTCATGTCGTCCTCGACGCCGGCGGCCTTCAGCCCCTCGACCAGCGCGGCGCGCATGGCCTTGATGCGGGTGCGCATCTCGGCGAGTTCGGCCTCCCACTGCGCCCGCAACTCCGGATCCGCGAGCACGGTCGTCACGATCGCCGCGCCATGAGTGGGCGGGTTGGAGTAGTTGGTGCGGATCGTCACCTTGACCTGCGAGAGGACCCGCTGGGCCTCCTCCGCGTCGGTGCAGACCAGCGACAGACCGCCGACCCGCTCGCCGTAGAGGCCGAAGCTCTTGCTGAACGACGTGGAGACGAGGAACGAGCCCACCTGCTCGGCGAACTTCCGGACGACCGCGCCGTCCTCGTCCAGCCCGTAGCCGAAGCCCTGGTACGCCATGTCGAGGAACGGGATGAGGCCGCCCTCCTTGATCGTCTCGATCACCCGATCCCACTGCTCGGGGGTGAGGTCGTAGCCGGTCGGGTTGTGGCAGCAGGCGTGCAGCACGACGATCGTGCCGGGCGTGGCCGCCTGCAGATCGGCGAGCATGCCCCCGACGTCGATCCCGCGTGCCTCGGCGTCGTAGTAGCGGTACTTCGCCACGTTGAAGCCGGCGCGCGTGAACAGCGCCTGGTGGTTCTCCCAGCTCGGGTCAGAGACGAGCACCTGCGCGTCGGGGGTGAGCGTGTGCAGGAAGTCGGCGCCGATCTTCAGCGCGCCCGTGCCACCGAGCGCCTGCGCCGTGATGACCCTCCCGGACGCCACCGCCTCGCTGCCCTCGCCGAAGACGAGGAACTTCACGTCGTCGTCGTACAGCGCGAGGCCGTGGATCGGGAGGTAGCCGCGAGGCTTGGGATCCTCACTCAGTCGCTGTTCCGCCAATCGGACGCAACCCAGCAGCGGAAGCTTGCCGTTCTCGTCCTGGTACACCCCGACGCCGAGGTTGACCTTCTGAGGGTTCTTGTCGGCAACGAAAGCCTCAGTCAAACCAAGAATGGGGTCGGCCGGAGCGGCCTGGACGGCAGTGAAGACGGACATCGGAGCACCTTTCGTCGAGCCCTCAGAGAGTATCCGCATTCACCATCGCCTGCGGACCTGTAACCCAAGCGGAACACCGGCGGCTGTCGGCGGGTGAGACCACCCCGGTAGATTGCGCGGTTGTGACGATCCGAGTAGCGCTGGAGCACCGCACCACATACACGTTCGACGAGCCGGTGAAGGTCTTCCCGCACACCGTCCGGCTGCGTCCCGCACCCCATTCGCGGACGCCGATCCCCTCCTATTCGCTGACGGTCAGCCCCCGCGACCACTTCATCAACTGGCAGCAGGATCCGTTCGGCAACTACCTCGCCCGGCTCGTCTTCCCCGATCCGGTGAAGGAGCTCGACATCACCGTCGACCTCGTCGCCGACATGACGGTGATCAACCCGTTCGACTTTTTCGTCGAGGAGTACGCGGAGAACTACCCGTTCACCTACCCCGACACTCTGGCCCACGACCTGGCGCCCTACCTCGACACGGTCGAGTCGGCGCTCGTGGACGGCTGGATCGAGCGCAACGTGTCCGTCCCCGAGGAGGGCATGCGCATCGTCGATTTCCTCGTGGCGCTCAACGCCGCGGTGAACCGCGATGTCGCGTACACCGTGCGGATGGAGGCGGGCGTCCAGACGCCCGACGTGACGCTCGAGCGCGCGATCGGCTCCTGCCGCGACTCGGCGTGGCTGCTGGTCGCCGTCCTGCGCAAGCTGGGGCTCGCCGCCCGGTTCGTCTCCGGCTACCTGGTGCAGTTGTCGTCCGACGTCGAGTCGCTGGACGGTCCGTCAGGGCCCGAGCAGGACTTCACGGATCTGCACGCCTGGGCCGAGGTCTACATCCCCGGCGCTGGCTGGATCGGGCTGGACGCCACGTCCGGCCTCTTCGCCGGCGAGGGTCACATCCCGCTCTCCGCGACGCCCGAGCCGGCGTCCGCCGCGCCCATCACGGGCGCGACCGCGCCCGTGGGCGTCCAGATGTCGTTCTCGAACCAGGTGCGTCGTGTCCACGAGGATCCGCGGGTCACCCTGCCTTACACCGACGAGCAGTGGGACGCCGCGAACGCGCTCGGCGATCACGTCGACGAGCTGCTGGCAGCGGGGGACGTCCGGCTGACGATGGGCGGCGAGCCCACCTTCGTGTCGTCCGACGACACGTCGACACCGCAGTGGGAGGGCGCGGCCGACGGGCCCGACAAGCGCAAGCTCGCCCGCGTCCTGGCGCGGCGCCTCACCGAGCGCTGGGCGCCCGGCGGCGTGGTGCACCACGGTCAGGGCAAGTGGTACCCCGGGGAGCCGCTCCCCCGCTGGCAGATCGCGATCACCTGGCGCAAGGACGGCGTCCCGATCTGGGGCGAGCCCGATCTGTCGGGCCACCCGTGGGACGATCCGGTGGTCGCCCCGGGCTCCGAGGAGGCCCAACTCGCCGCGCGCGATCTGGCGCTCTACATCGGGGCGAAGCTCGGCGTCCCGGCGTCCTTCACCCAGCCCGCCTACGAGGACGCGCTCAACGACGCGCTCAACGAGGCCCGCTCGCCCGAGGGCGACGCCCGTCCGACGGTGGACGCGGAGCCCTCCGAAGACACGCCCGAGCGCCGCAAGCAGCTCGTCGACGCGTTCGACGAGTCGTCGCGGACCGCCCCGGTCGGCTGGGTCGTCCCGATCTTCCGCACCGAGGACGAAGAGCACTGGGGCACCACGCAGTGGCGGACGCGGCGCAAGTACCTGTTCCTCACCCCGGGCGACTCGCCGATGGGGCTGCGCCTCCCGCTGTCGTCGCTGGCGTTCGCCGAGCCCCCCTACGAGCCGGAACGCTCGCCGTACGAGTTGCTCGCCCCGCTGCCCGAGCTGCCCGAGTCCCCCACGGGGCCCGCCACGGTGCTCGACATCGAGGACGCCCCGCGGCACGCCCTGTGCGTCGAGGAGCGCGAGGGGCACCTCTACATCTTCCTGCCTCCGCTCACCCACCTCGAGGACGCGCTGGCGCTCGTCGCGGCCGTCGAGGAGGCGGCGTCCATCGTGGAGCTGCCGGTGATCCTCGAGGGCTACCCGCTGCCCTTCGATCTGCGCACCAAGACGCTGTCGGTGACGCCCGATCCGGGCGTCATCGAGGTCAACACGCAGCCGACGTCGTCGTGGCAGGAGCAGCGCAACCTGACCCTCTCGCTGTACGAGGACGCCCGGCAGTCGCGCCTCGGCACGGAAAAGTTCGACATCGACGGCACGCACACAGGCACCGGCGGCGGCAACCACTTCACGCTCGGCGGTGCGACGCCGGAAGACTCGCCGATGCTGCGGCGTCCCGACCTGCTGCGCTCGCTCATCACGTACTGGCAGCATCATCCGGCGTTGTCGTACGTGTTCTCGGGCCGGTTCATCGGCCCGACGTCGCAGGCGCCGCGCATCGACGAAGGCCGATTCGAGACGCTGTACGAGCTCGAGATCGCGTTCAGCGAACTCGAGCGGCTCGGCGACGACGTGCGCCCCTGGCAGGTCGATCGCCTGCTGCGTCACCTGCTGACCGACCTCACGGGCAACACCCACCGCGCGGAGTTCTGCATCGACAAGCTGTACTCCCCCGACTCCCAGCGCGGACGCCTCGGCCTGCTGGAGATGCGCGGGTTCGAGATGCCGCCCCACGCGCAGATGGCCCTCGTGCAGGCGCTCCTGGTCCGGACGCTCGTCGCCCGGTTCTGGGACGAGCCGTACGCCCACGACCTGGTGCGCTGGGGGACGCGGCTGCACGACCGCTTCCTGCTGCCCGAGTTCGCGGCCGAGGATCTGGAGGACGTGGTGGCCGACGCCAACCGCTTCCTGGAGAAGTCGGGCGACCTCCGCTTCGACGACGCGTGGCTCGCGCCGTTCCTGGAGTTCCGGTTCCCCCGCCTCGGTGAGGTGAACATCGACGGCGTCGACATCGAGCTCCGGCAGGCGGCCGAGCCGTGGCACGTGCTGGGCGAGGAGGCGACCTCGTCGGGCACGGCGCGGTACGTCGATTCGTCGGTCGAGCGCGTCCAGGTGCTCGCTCGGGGTCTGATCGAGGGGCGGCACCGCATCACGTGCAACGGCGTCCCGCTGCCGATGCGGCAGTGCCGGCCCGACTTCCAGGTGGCGGGCGTCCGGTACCGCGCCTGGGCGCCGCCGTCGTCGCTGCACCCGACGATGGGCGTCCACAGCCCGCTCACCTTCGACCTGGTCGACACCTGGAACGGTTTGTCGCTCGGCGGCTTCACCTACCACGTCGTCCACCCGGGCGGCCGCAGCTACGACACCTACCCGGTGAACGCCGTGGAGGCGGAGTCGCGGCGGTCGTCCCGCTTCCAGCCGATCGGCATGACCGGCGGAACGATCGACACGACGGGGTGGGCCGACCCCGCCTCGGTGATCGCCAACGACCCCAACGAGTACCCGTACACCCTTGATCTGCGGCGTTTCACGCCTGGGTCGGTTGTGGAACGGCACCAGTGAGGTCGTAGGCTCGAATCCATGACCGCTGCCGAAAGCGAACTCCTCGATGAGTTCGTCGACGACTACCGCGCGCTCACCGAGTCCTCGGGCGGTGTCGACGAGTTCGTGACCCCCGAGGGTGTCCGCCCCGGTAGTGAGCCACTGGCCGACGCCCTCCGCGCCGGTGGGTTGACGCGCCTGCTCACCGCGCTGCGCGACGTCGAGCGCTTCACCGACGACGACGGCATCACCTACGGCAGCCACGGCCCCGACGAGCCGGGCGACCCGTGGCTCATCGACCCGCTGCCGGTGATGCTCACCGGCGAGGAGTGGGCGCGCATGGAGGCCGGGCTGGCCCAGCGCGCCGTGCTGCTGCACCAGGTCTTCGACGACCTGTACGGGCCGCGGCGGCTGATCCACGACGGCATCCTGCCCGCGTCGTTGGTGCTCGGGCACGAGGGCTTCATCCGGCCCGCGCACGGCATCCGGCCCGAGTGGCGGCGGCTCGTGCAGACCGCCACCGACCTGGCCCGCGACCGCGACGGCAACTGGGTGGTTCTCTCCGACCGCACCCAGGCCCCGTCGGGGGCCGGCTACGCCATGGCGACGCGACGCATCGTCACGAAGGCGCTCCCCCGGCTGCACCGGGCGACCGACCTGGCGAGGCTGCGTCCGTTCTTCGACACCGTCACGGCGGCGACCCACGCCGCAGCGCCGTGGAAGGACGACACACCGCACGTCGTCGTCCTGACGCCCGGCTCGAACTGCGAAACGGCCTACGACCAGGCGTTCTCGGCGTCCCTGCTCGGCTTCCCCCTGGTGGAGGCCGACGACCTCGTCATGCGCGAAGGCCGCGTATGGCTACGCACGCGCGACCGCTTCGACCAGGTCGACGTGATCCTCCGCCGGGTCGACGAGCTGTTCGCCGACCCGCTCGATCTGCGCGGCGATTCCCAGCTCGGTCTGCCGGGGCTGGTCGAAGCGAATCGCAACGGGCACGTCGCCCTCGCGAACCCGATCGGCTCGGGGCTGCTGGAGAACCCGGCGCTGCACGCCTACATGCCGCAGCTCTCGCACGCGCTCCTCGGTGAGGACCCGCTGCTGCCCTCCGCGCAGACGTGGTGGTGTGGCGACGATGCCTCCCGCAGCCACGTGCTGGCGAACCTGGACTCCCTGGTCATCAAGCCGATCTCGCGCGGGGTCGGGCAGGCCGTCGCCGGGTGGAGCCTCGACCGGGCGACCCTCGACGAGTACCGCCGCCGCATCGAGGCCGAGCCGTGGGCGTGGGTCGGGCAGCACGCGGTCCAGACGTCGACGGCCCCGACCGTGACCCGCCACGGGTTGGAGGCCCGCCCGTTCGTGCTGCGCACGTTCGGCGTCCACCACCGCGGCAATTACGAGGTCCTGCCGGGCGGCCTGGGCCGCGTGTCGGACGGCCGGGAGGACTTCCCGGTCACGATGTTCCACGGCGCGATCGCCAAGGACGTCTGGATCCTCTCCTCCACCGACCCGGCGAACCGGCCCTGGCTGACGCTGCCGACCGCCGACGAGCGTACGAGCGTCGCCCCGCGCGGCGGCCACGACCCGGCCCTCACCCCGCGCGTCGCCGACAACCTGTTCTGGTTCGGCCGCTACTGCGAACGCACCGAGTCGACCACGCGTCTGCTGATGGTCGCCGACGATCTCGCCGAGGACCACGGCTCCCGGGCCGGGACGCCGGGCGAGCGGGCGATGCAGGGCGTCTTCTCGGCCCTGGACGCCCTCACGCTCGTCGGCCCGCGCCTCCCCGACGAGTCCGCGGTCGAGTACCTGCGCAACGCCGTCCTCGACCCCGACCGGCGCGGAACGATCGCGACGTGCTCGCGCCGCCTGGTCCACGCGGCCCAGCAGGTGCGCGAGATCGTGTCGGGCGACACCTGGGCGGTGCTGGCGTCCCTGGAGCGGGTGATCGAAGACATCCCGCCCGACGAAGACCAGTTGCAGCCCCGCCTCGAGCGCGTCCTCGAGCGGCTGCTGGCGCTCGCCGGCATCGCCGCGCACGGCATGGTGCGCGACGCGACGTGGGCGTTCGTGAACGTCGGCGTCCGACTTGAGCGGGCGCAGTCCACGACCAACCTGCTGCGCATCGCGTTGGCCGCCGACCTGGCACCCAACGTGGAGAGCCTCATCACTGAGGCGGTCCTGCGCGTCGGCGACTCGACCCTCACCCACCGTCGGCGCACGGCGATGGGCACGGGGCCGTCCGACCAGGTGGAGTCGACGCTCGACCTGCTGCTCGCCGACCGCCAGAACCCGCGGTCGGTGGGCTACCAGCTCGACCGGCTCGTCGAAGGCTTCGCGCTCATCGGCGATCCGGCGCTGGTCACCCAGGCGGCCCTGGTCAACCAGCGCCTGAGCGAGCTTGATCTCGCCGAGCTCACCGAAGACCGGGCGGCACTCGGCATGGCCCTCTCCGGCGTCCGCGACGAGCTCTTCCAGCTCAACGACGCCATTCAGTCCGCCCACTTCGTCCGGCAGCCGTCGCGGCAGCAGGCCCCGGGCACGCAGTGGTCCAACCCCTGGCAGGTGGCGTGATGACCCAACGAGACGCGATGACAGACGACAACTCCGCAGGCTCTCAGTCCCAGTCGCAGAGCCAGTCCCAG
>NZ_JBDHZL010000016.1:0-45147 GCF_039811905.1 Nigerium sp.
ATCTCCTCCGCGCATTCGACGCCCGCGGCGTCCCGTGGGGCGTCGTCACCGCTCTTTCCCGGCAGGACGCCTTTCTCGGTTTCGCCAGTTGGGGCGTCTTTCCCGACGTCCTGATCGCCGCCGACGACACCCGGACGCCCGAGCCCAGCCCGGTCGGCTTCCGGCTCGCGGCGCGGCACCTCGGCGTCCCGACGCGGGACGCGACGGCCGTCGTGGCGACGCGGACCGGGCATCAGGCGGCGCTGCTCGCCGGCTGCCTCCCGGTGCTCCTGACGCCGACGCGCCCCCTCGACTCCCTGCTGCGCGAGGGGCGTCCACGCCCGGTCAGCAGCCTGCTCGCGGCCCTGTTCCACGCCCGCGCGACGCGTGGGGCGTCCCTGTGGGCCCTGTTCGACGTGTTCGTCGACTCCGGGCTGGCGATCACCAGGGATGTCGCGACCGGGACGTCCGCGCCCGAGCGACGCCGCGTCCCCCGGCATGCGCGGTAGACGCGGCATGCGCGGTCGGCGCGCTCACCAGCGCTGGCCCTCCTCGGAGGGCACCTGATCCAGCAGGCCGGCGAGCTCGTGCCCGGCGAGCCACGGCTCCAGGGACCCGATGATCGTCGGCCCCAGCCGGGCCGAGATGGCGGTCACCTCGCGGGACAACCGGCCCGCGCCCAGGTCGTGCTCGATCAGCTCCGTCGGCACTCGCGGCAGGGTGAGCCACACCGGCACGGCCAGCTCGAACGCGTCGTGCAGGGCGCGCAGCGCGGCCCAACCGTCGGACGCCTCCGCTGCCTGCTCGCGGACGCGCGCGTGCGCCTCGTCGGCCGCCGCGCGGTAGGCGGGCAGCTGCCACGCGGCCTCGGCGATCCGGGCGGCGTCGGCGGGGGCGACGGCCCAGCGGCCGGTCTCGATCAGGACGTCGGGGCCGCGCAGCCCCACGAAGTCCGCGACGAAGGCGGGCTCCTCGAAGCCGAGCAGCACCCCCGGACGCGGCGCCGCGAACCCCACCTCGAACGCGGCCGCCCGCAACCGGTCGCGCTCGGTGCGCCGGCTCTCGGGAAGGTCGTAGAGCACCTGCCAGAACGAACCGTGCCAGGCCGGCGCCGGCTGCTCCCCCATCCGGATGCTGTCGAACCGCCGCAGCATCGGCCCCGCGAGCCGGTAGACGGCGACGCGCCCGGCCCGCTCGGTCGTGACCCACCCGCGGCGGCGCAGCCGCGTGAGCAACTGCCGCGCCGCCGAGCCGCCCATGCCGAGCCGCTCCAGGAGCGCGATCAGGATCGGGCCGGGCATCCCCCCCGCCGAGCACACGCCGAACGCGAAGCCCAGCGTCGCGGTCCCGCGCGGCGGCCGCATCTCACGTTCCACCCGGGCATTCTATATTCAAGACAAGTCTGTTACGTTGCGTGCCAAGCATCATCCATATCCCCGGGAGTCATCATGAGCCAATCCGAGAGCAAGCCGGCGACGGCGTCCGGCCGGCGTGGCGCGATCGTCGCCCTGCTGCCCACGCTCCTGCTGAGCGTCGCGTTCCCGCTGGTCGTGTTCAACCTCTGCAAGAGCGCGGGGATGTCCGACCTCGCGGCCTACCTGTGGGCCGCCGCAGGCCCCCTGATCGAGACTGTCGGGACGGCGATCGTCCGTCGGCACACCAACTTCGTCTCGCTGCTGATCCTCGCCCTGACGCTGGTCTCGGCCGTGGTGACGGTGGTCGGCGACACGTCGCCGGTCGTCCTCCTGCTGAAGGACTCCGTGCTCACCGGCGTGTTCGGCCTGATCTGCCTGGGCAGCCTCGTGATCGGACGCCAGCCGCTCATGTTCCACTTCACGCAGAGCTTCGGCATGGCCGGCAACCCCGCCCGGGCCGCCGAGTTCGAGCGCCAGTGGGACACCAACCCGCCCTTTCGGCGCATGTTCCGCACGATCACGGCCGGGTGGGGGGCGGGCTACCTGCTCGAGGCGGCGCTCAAGGTCGTCGTGGCGCTCACCCTGCCGTTCACCGCCGCCTTCAACATCAACCAGGTTTCCCCCCTGGTCTTCGCCGTGGTGCTCGCCGCATGGACCATCCTGTACGTCCGCCGCACCAAGGCGCGGGGCGAGGAGCGCAGGCGGGCCGCGGCCGCCGCGGCTGGTCAGGAGGCTGGCGTCCCCTCCGAGTGAGGACGCCGCCGGCCGTCACGATCGCAGCCGCCGTTGGGGCCCGCGCTCACGCTGGCGCGCTCACGCCAGCGCTCACAGCGCCGGGATCACGGGGCCGCGCTCACAGCGCCGAGATCACAGGGTCGTCGTCACAGCGCCGGTTCACAGGGCCGCTATCAGCAGCAGCACGACCGCGACGAGCGGGAACGCGCCCTGCTTCACAGCGGCTGAGCGCTTGTCGGGCGACGTCGCCGCGAGCAGCAGCGCGGCTGCCAGCATCGAACCGGTGCCGGCCGCCATGAGCGCGACGCCCACGGACGCCGCCCCCACTCCCGCCGCGACGACCCCCGCCAGCGCGATCAGCGCCAGGAACAGGTTGTAGAAGCCCTGGTTGAACGCCATCTCCTTGGTCGCCTCGGCGTCCTCGGGCGTGGTCCCGAATACGGCGCGCGCCCGCCCGGTCCAGGCGAAGGACTCCAAGTACCAGATGAACACGTGAAGGGCGGCGGCCAGGGACGCGAACACAGCGGCGGCGATCAGCATGCGTGACAGCGTGTCACGATCGGGACGCCGCGCGCGTCCGCCGCACCGGCGTCGGCGCGCCCCGCTCGCGCCAGTGCGCTCGTCCTCTGGTTCTGCTTCCGTTTCGGAAGCAAAGCCGAGGGACGCAGAGGCTCACGACCGCCGGACCCCGGGGCGTCCCTGAGCGCCCGTCCGCTCTGCTTCCGCAATGGAAGCAAGACGGGCGAGCGAAGCGGCCGATCTACGGGCGGGGGCTACTGCACCTGATCCAGCGGCACCTGATCCAGCGGTACCAGGTGCCGCCGGCTGATCTCCCGGACCTTCTCGACCCGCTTGACGTACTTCTCCGTGCCGAAGAAGTCGGTGGTCATCCACACCTTGACGATCTCGAGCGCGATCGCCGAGCCGATGATCTTGCCGCCGAGGCAGAGCACGTTCGAGTCGGTGTGCTGGCGGGCCAGGGCGGCGCAGAAGGGATCCTGGCAGACGACCGCGTCCACCCCAGCGATGCGGTTGGCGATGAGCGCCGACCCGTAGCCGACGCCGTCGACGAAGATGCCGCGATCCACCTCGCCGCGGCCCACGGCGAGCGCGGCCGGGTAGACGTGGTCGGGCAGGTCGGCGGGCTCGGTGCTCGGCGCGCCGAAATCGATGGTCTCGTGCCCCAGCTCGTGGAGCAGGGCGGCGATCTCGCCCTTGAACGTGAAGCCGGCATGGTCGCTGGCGAGTGCGATGCGCATGACCCGACCCTGCCAGACCGGACGCCTCCCGGCAGCCGAACGGCGTCCGAGGCCGGCCCCGATCGTCCAGCCGCTACCATACCGAACGGATCGTTTACTCGAGGAGACCCCCATGAGCGCGAGCGCGCTGATCGGCCGGCAGATTCGGCTCCGCCGCGAGCAGCGCGGCATGAGCCTCGCGACGCTCGCCCGCCGGGCGAAGATCGGCAAGGCCACCCTGTCGGGCATCGAGGCCGGCCGCGGCAACCCCACGATCGAAACACTGGACGCCGTCGCTGCGGCTCTCACGCTGCCGCTGGCCGACCTCCTGGTGCCAGCCGCCGACGCGGCGCCGATCGTGACGCGCGCGACGGAGTGGTCCGCGGAAGGGCCCCAGCGCGAGGTACTCCACCGGCTACCCGGCTCGTTCGGGCTGGAGTCGTGGCGGCTGCGGATGCGTGCGGGGGACGCGTTCGACGGCGTCCCCCACGCGACCGGCACGGTCGAGATGCTGTTCGTCGCCTCGGGCGAGCTCGTCGCCGGCCCCGCCGACGACCAAGTCGAGCTCGGCCCCGGCGACCACCTCGTCTTCCCGGGCGACCAGCCGCACCGCTACGCGACGACCTCCGGCGCGGACGTCCACGTCGTCATCGCCACCGCCCGGGGCTGACCCCTCGCCCCACCGCGCGGGTCCGTCGCGCGGCGCGCCGACGGCGTCCACTGTGAACACGAACGCCGTTGTGAACGGCACTTTTCCGCTGTGATGCTCCTGTGATGTTCATGCGAAGGCGTTGAGACACTGCGCGTCCACCGTAGAGCTACGACAATGATCCGGAAGGACATGACATGAACGCTCAACGGCTCCAGCGTCTGGCGATCGGCGCGGCGGCGGTCGCGTGTTCCGGCCTGCTCGTCGGGTGCGCGAGCCTCGCGGACGCCGCCCCGCACACCCAGCCCGCCCCGGCCCAAGACAACGGCGTCGCCGCCCGCGCCGGCGTGACCTACCTCGCCGAATGCCTCGACCACGAGCTCGTTCAGCGCCCCGGCACCTACACGCTGGCCTGCGCCGACGGCAACGAGCGCCTCGAGAAGCTCTCGTGGTCTGGCTGGGGCGAGGACAAGGCGACCGCGACCGGCGAGCTCGTCACCGCGACGTGCGAGCCGTCCTGCGCGGCGGGCAAGACGCTCCGCTACGCCGTCCGCGTGGAGGCGAGCGCGCTCGCCGAGGGTGAGGCCGCCGCGACCTACCGCACGCTCACCGTCTCCTCCGTCGGCAAGCCGCCGGCCGGCTACGCCGAGACCGAGACCTACCAGTTGCCCGGCATCACCCCCGGCGGTCCCGGCACGATGGCCGACGCACCCGCGGACTCGCCGTCCGCAACGCCGTCCGCAACCCCGTCCCGCTGAGCCGCGTCCGCGGGCGCTTGCGCCCGCGGCGTCCGCTCTGATCGGCGAAAGCAACCCCAAACCCCTACCCACGCGACCCGGCGCGCCCAGGACGCGCCGCGCTGACTCGCGCCCACGTTCGCCCGTGATCGCTCGAGCGCGCCCAGAACCAGGAGCTCATCGTGTTCACCCCGCTGTCTTCACCCACCCTCAGGAGCAACCGTCCCGGCAGCCGCCGGACCCATCTCGCCCGCGTCGTCGCGTGGGCGACCGCCACCGTCGTCACCGTCGCCGGCGGGGCGGCCGCCGCGGCCGTCGCAACCCAGAGCGCCGGCCCCGGCGGACCGGACGCCCCCGCCGCGGGGGCGGGGGCGTCCACCACCCCGCAGCGCGTGGACTGCGCGGTCGCGAAATGCGTCGCGCTCACCTTCGACGACGGCCCCGGCCCCTACACCGGTCGCCTCCTCTCCGACCTCAAGGCCGCGAACGCGAAGGCGACGTTCTTCGTGCTCGGGAAGCAGGCGCAGGGCAACCCGGGGATGATCCGGCGGCTCCACGAAGCCGGGATGGTCGTCGGCAGCCACGGCTGGGACCACAAGGCGTTCAGCAAGCTCACCGCCGCGCAGCAGCGCGCTCAGCTCGACCGGACGGCCCGCGCCATCCAGGACGCCGGCGCGCCCCGGCCGACGCTGTTCCGGCCGCCGTACGGCGCGGCCAACAGCGCGACGAAGAAGCTGGGCGTCCCGCTGATCCTGTGGAACGTCGACACGCTGGACTGGAAGAGCCGCAACTCGGCCAAGGCGACCACGGCCGCGCTGAAGCAGTCCCGCCGGGGTTCGATCATTCTGATGCACGACATCCACCCGACGTCCGTCGCGGCGGTGCCCGGCCTGATCCGGCTGCTGCGCGCCCGCGGCTACACGCTGGTCACGGTGCCGGAGCTGCTGGGCCCGACGAAGCCGGGCGGTCGATACTTCGGTCGTCACTGACCGAAGCGGAGGGGGGTCCCGGTGCGGGGCGCAGCGTGAGGGCCGCCTGCGCCCCGCCATCGGGACCGTTGCGCAACGCGAGCTCGCCGCCCATCGCCTCCGCCTGACGGCTCGCGATCACGAGGCCGAGCCCGCTGCCGCCCCCGCCGCGCGACTGGAACCGGCGCGGGCCGCCGGCCAGGAGGGCGTCCGGGTAGCCCGGCCCCTCGTCGGTGACCGTGACGCTCGTGCCGGCAACCCTGACCTCGCACGCCCCGCCGCCGTGCTTGCGGGCGTTCGCGACGAGGTTCGTCAGGACGCGGTCCAGCCGGGCCGGCTCCAGGCCGACGGCGGCGGAGGTGTCCACGACGAGCGTGGGCGCGAGGTCGGGCGGCAGCGTCCTCAGGGAGCGGCGCACCTCGCCCGCGAGGTCGGCGGTCTCGAGGGCGACCACGTCGGCCCCCGATTCGAGCCGGGCCACCTCCAGCAGTTGCTCCACGAGCAGCCGCAAACGCCGCACCTGCCCACGGACCAGCGCGGACGCCTCGTCGTCGTCCGGCAGCAGCTCGGCCGCGCTGACCAGGGCGGTCACCGGCGTCCGCAACTCGTGGGCGACGTCGGCGCTGAACTCGCGCTCGCGGTCGAGCCGCTGCGTCAGCGCGGACGCCATCCCGTCGACCGCCGACGTCAACACGGCCACCTCGTCGCGGCCCGGCTGCGACGCCTCGCGCTCCCGGTCCCCGTCCGCGATCGCCTGCGCGGCCTCCGCCCCGCGACGCAGCCGCTGCGACAGCCCGGACGCGATCAGCCAGCTCAGCACGCTCGTCGCGCCCACCCCGCCGACGCCCGCCAGCACCAGCACGTTCACGAGCTGCTGGTGCTGCGCCAGGTAGTCGGCCGCGCTGAGCTGGACGACCAGCGTCCGGCCGTCGTCGGTGCGGCGTCCGACCCACATGGTCGCCCCGTCGAAGTAGCTCGCATCCCGCTCGGCGGCCACCGCGTCGCGCAGCTGCTCCGGGACGCCCGCCATCTGCGTGGTCGCGCCCGCGCGGAGGCGTCCGTAGACGTTGTAGTAGACCTCGGACGCCTCCAGCCGCTCGTAGGCCTGCGCGCGCAGGCGCTCGCGGCCGTCCAGCGCGGAGTGCTGCGCGACCGCGGCGGCCACGCCGCCGATCGCGAGGGCGGACAGGGCGGCCATCGAGACCGCGATCCGCAGCCGCAGCGAGTGCCACCACGGCACGCGCGTCCTCACTGGCGGACCCACTTGTAGCCCGACCCGCGCACCGTCTCGATGTGCGCGGCGCCGATCTTGGCCCGCAGCCGCTGGATGTTCACGTCCACCACCCGCGGCTCGCCCCAGTCGGCGCTCCCCCACACGTGCGCCAGCAACTGCTCACGCCCGAGCACCTGGCCGGCGTGGTCGAGCAGCACCTCGAGCAGCCGGAACTCCGTCGCGCTCAACTGCACCGGCTCCCCCGCCCTGGTGAGCGTCATGCCCGCCCGGTCGATGACGAGGTCCCCCGACCGCTCCTGCCGCGGCCCGCCCGCCGGACGCCTCCGCAGCAGCGCCCGCAACCGGGCCGCCAGCACGTCGGAGTCGAACGGCTTCACCACGTAGTCGTCCGCACCCGCGTCCAGGCCGCTGACCTGGTCGTAGGGCAGATCACGCGCGGTCAGCATGAGCACCGGCAGGTCGCCGTACCGCTCGGACGCCCGCAGCCGCCGCACCAGCGACAGCCCGTCCATGCGCGGCATCACGATGTCGACGACCGCGGCGTCCACCGGCTCGGCGGCCTGCGCCGCTAGGACGTCGAGCGCCTCCAGCCCGTCGGCGGCCGTCACCACGTCGAACCCCTGCCTCTTGAGCACGAGCCGGGTCGTCACCCGGACGTCGTCGTCGTCCTCCACCACCAGGATCCGCGCATCGCCCACCCCCTCACCCTAGGCCCCTGGGCCGCTCCAGCCCGGATGGCCGGGCCCGCCGCCCCCGCGGAGCCCTCCCCCCGAGGAATAAAGTTCAAGCTTCAACCATTGAGGACCCATGACTACCACGCGCATGCCCGCCTTGTACCTCGGCCACGGCGCCCCGCCGCTGCTCGACGACCCGGTCTGGTCCGGCCAGCTCGCCGCCCTGGCCGGCACGATCGAGCGCCCGCGGGCGATTTTGATCGTCTCGGCCCACTGGGAGGCCGCCCCGCTCACCCTCAGCGCCTCGCGCGCCCCGCTCGTCTACGACTTCTGGGGCTTCGAGCAGCGCTTCTACGAGATGACCTACGACACCCCGGACGCCACCGCCCTCGCCCACAGCGTCGCGCGCCTCATGCCGCCCGGCCACCCGATTCACCAGCACACCTCCCGCGGACTCGACCACGGCGCGTGGGTGCCGCTGCGCATCATGTACCCGGACGCCGACATCCCGGTCCTCCAGCTCTCCCTCCCGACGCAGGATCCGGAGACGCTGCTCGAGATCGGACGCCGGCTGCGTCCGCTGCGCGACGACGGCGTCCTGATCATCGGTTCGGGGTTCCTGACGCACGGCCTGCCGTTCCTCACCGACCCCCGCCTGGACGCCCCCGCGCCCACCTGGTCCGCCGAATTCGACGCCTGGGCCGCCGAGGCCCTCGCCCGCGGCGACGTCGACGAGCTGGCCAACTTCGCCACCCGCGCCCCCGGCATGCCGTACGCCCACCCGACCGTCGAGCACTACGCGCCGCTCTTCGTGACGCTCGGCGCCGCCACGGACGCCAGCGTCCCGGGCGACCAGGTCATCGACGGCTTCTGGATGGGCCTGTCCAAGCGGTCGCTGCAGGTCGCCTGAGTCCTCTCCCCCGTTCCCCTGGCCTGAGGGGCGTGCCCGCGGCAGGATGGTGGGGCCGATCCGAAGAGAGCCGACCCGAGGGAGGGGCACGGGTGAAGACGAGGGAACGCCTGACCGAGGCCTACGAGGAGGCGGACGTCATCGAGTTCGACGACGACGCGCGCTTCGTGTTCGTCAGCGACAGCCATCGCGGCGACGGCAGCAAGGCCGACGAGTTCGCCCGCAACAAGGCGGTGTTCGTCACCGCCCTGCGTCACTACGACGACGAGCGGTTCACGCTCATCGAGAACGGCGACAACGACGACCTGTGGGAGTTCAACCCGCGGCACATCCTCAAGGCCAACAAGGCCACGTTCGACCTGCTGCGGACCTTCCACCTCGACGGCCGCTACCTGCGGCTCTTCGGTAACCACGACATCCAGATGCGCAAGCCGGGCTACGTGTCCCAGCACTTCGACCGGCGGGTCAACCCGGTGACGCGCGCCTGGGAGCCCCTGCTGCCGGGCCTGCAGGTGCACGCCGCGCTCGTGCTGCGGCACCGCGACACCGGGCAGGAGCTGTTCGTCGTCCACGGGCACCAGGGCGACCTGCCGAACGACCAGAACTGGTGGATGACCATGTGGAGCTACCGCCTGTTCTGGAAGCGGCTGCACGCCCTCGGGTTCCGGTCGCCGTCCAGCCCCATCGCGAACAGCTTCAAGCGGCACAAGGTCGAGCGGAACTACGTGAAGTGGATCCGCAACCACCGCGTCGCGCTCATCTGCGGGCACACGCACCGCGAGCGCTTCCCGCTCGGCAACGACCTCCCGTACTTCAACTCGGGAGCGTGCATCTTCCCCGATTCGATGACGGCGCTCGAGATCGAAAAAGGCGCGATCTCCCTGGTCACGTGGCGGGTGGAGGCCGACGTCAACGGCTACCTCCACGTCGTCCGGAGGGTGCTGCTCGGGCCCGAGCCGCTGGCGACGTTCGACATCCGGCACGTCCCCGACAGCCAGTTGGCCGACAGCTCGACCGGACGCCGCATCGCTGACGTCGACGAGGCGACCGACGACGCCCCGGCGCCCGCGCAGCCGTAGCGGGCGGCGTCCGGGCGGCCGGGGCGTTCAGGACGCCGTCAGCGGGCGTCCGTCACCTCAGGGGCAGCGTCGTCACGCAGCTGGCGCCGTCGGCGCCCGTGGAGAAGGGGGACGCCGCCTTCTTGCCGTCGTAGGTGACCTCGATCGTGCCCTGCTTGTCGCGGGGCAGCCAGAACCCGACGAAGCCGTTCGGGTAGGTCGTCGCGTCGGCGTCCACGAGCCGCTCGCCCGTGGAATCGGTGATCGTCACGTGCACCTTCTTGCCCACGAGTTCGCCCTGGCACGACTGGGTGCTGTGGTTGAAGCAGTCGTGCGTCCGGTTCTCATAGGGCGCCAGCGCCAGGTAGAACTGGCCCTCCGGCAACGCCATCGTCTGTTCGCCGGCGTCGTCGGAGAGCACGAACTCGAACCCGCGCACCGACCCGCCCGGCCCGGACGCCCGGTCGTCGTTGGTCTGGTCCAGGCGCTCGATGATCGCCTTCGTGTCCAGGCCGGACAGCCCGTGACGCGATGCCACATCGCCGGACGCCGTCGCGGAGGCGGCCGCCGCCGCGGGCGTCCCGGTCGCTCCGGCAGGAGCGGGGGCGGCCGAGCAGCCGGCGAGAAGCAGCGGGACGGCCGCGGCAGCGGCCAGGCGGGACAGGCGGAAGGGGGCCATGATCGTCCTCTCGTCTTCGGGCGGGACCGTCAGTCTTCCCCACCCACATGAAGGTTCGATCAAGGACCGGCCAAGGCGGCCTCAGCGGACGGCCTTCACCGCCTTCTTGTACGTGCTGAGCAGCGCGGCGCACCGGCTCTTCGGCACGAGCTTCATGCCGGACAGCCGCGCCGACCCGGTCTGGCACCGGACGACCGATTCCGCGAGCCGCTCGTGCGGGTCGGACCGCCAGACGTTCAGGTTGCGCCCGTCCCAGTTCGCGGCGGGGCTCGGCACCGACCAGAACGAGCCGTTCGTGCGGTACCCGAGGAACGAATAGAGCTGCTTGCGGTAGGCCTTCGTGGTGCGCCAGTCGACGTGGTGCACCAGTTCGTGCAGCGTCGTCTGCGCGACCTCCGTGCGCGTCGCGCGCGGGTCGGCCGACACCGTCAACGTGTTCGCGCCCAGCTTGCTCTCGCCCGACGTGGCGAAGTCGCGCGTCAGGACGCAGCGGCGCTTCACCTTCAATCGACCGTAGTCAACGCCGTAGAGCGTGCGCGCGTTCACCGTCGCGCACACCCAGCTCGACGACTTCGCGGCAGCCGACGCGCTGGGGGTCGCGGCCGTCGTGGCGGGCAGAAGGGTGAGGGCCAAGGTCAGCGCCGCAGCGGACGCCACAGACCGTGGGGGGACCATCTGAGAACTCCCATCTCGTGTTCGGCCCACACCTTTTCACGGCAGGTTGAGAGCGGCCCGAGTGTGGACACCGCGTCGCTGAGAAACGCCGAAAAAACCGCCCAGCGGACGCCGCCCGCGCTCAGGCGCGGCGGCGTTCGAGTTCGTCCTCCTCGTCGTCCTCGTCGCTGAACTGCTGGTCCATCTCGAGCGCGGGCATCGCGTACTGCGGCACGCTCACGGGCCTGGCGGGGACGCCCGCGACGGTCACGTGCGGCGGGACGTCGCGCAGCACCACGCTGCCCGCCCCGATCTTCGCGCCCTCGCCCACCCGGATGTTGCCGAGCACCTTCGCGCCCGCCCCGATCATCACGCCCTTGCCGATCTTCGGGTGCCGGTCGCCGCCGACCTTGCCCGTGCCGCCGAGCGTCACCTCGTGCAGCATCGAGAAGTTGTCCTCGACGACGGCCGTCTCGCCGATGACGACGCTCGTCGCGTGGTCGAACAGCAGGCCCTTGCCCAGCCGCGCGCCGGGGTGGATGTCGACGGCGAACACCTCCGAGATGCGGCTCTGCAGGTACAGGGCGAGCGGCTTGCGGTCGCGCACCCAGTAGTCGTGGGCGGCCCGGTGCGCCTGGATGGCGTGGAACCCCTTGAAGTACAGCAGCGGCGAGCTGTAGCCGCGGGACGCCGGATCGCGCGTGACCACGGCTTCGAGGTCTGCGCGGATCGCGTCCTGCACGGCTTCGTTGTTGCAGAACACCGAGTTGAGCATCTCGCGCAGGGTCAGCGCGGACAGCACCGGGTTCTCGAGCTTGCTGGCGAGGAGGAAGCTGAGCGAATCCTCCAGCGTCGGGCGGCCCAGGACGACGGTGTTCAAGAAGCCGGCGAGCGCGGGCTCGCGCTCGGCGTCCTCGGCGGCTTCGGCGCGGATCTGTTCCCAGATCGGATCGTCGAGACGGGTTGTCATGCGGGCAAGGTACCAAGTCCCTTCCGCGAACCCCAGCCGGCTCAGCGCGTGGGCCGTGAGAGATTAGGGGTATGTCTGCCCCGTTCTCCGAGCCGTCCCCCGTCCGTCTTCGTCCTGTCCTGGGCTCGCTGCCCGCTTACGTGGCGGGGAGGCCGGCCCCCCAGATCCCGGGATTGACCACCTTCAAGATCAGCTCGAACGAGAACCCGTACCCGCCGCTGCCCTCGGTGCTCGGCGTCATCGCCGAGGCCGCCGCCGAGATCAACCGCTACCCCGACATGACGAACACCGAAGTCAGGGCCGCCATCGCGGCCTTCGTCGGCCGCGAGGCCGACCAGGTCGTCGTCGGGCCGGGCTCGACCGGCGTCCTCGCGCAGATCATGGGCGCCGCCTGCGACGCCGGCGACGAGATCGTCTTCGCGTGGCGCTCGTTCGAGGCGTACCCGATCCTCGCCCAGCTCGCCGGTGCGACGCCGGTGACCGTGCCGCTGACGGCGTCCGGGGAGCACGATCTGGACGCCATGGCCGCGGCGGTCACCGGCCGCACGCGCCTCGTCCTGCTGTGCACGCCCAACAATCCGACGGGCACGTCGCTCGGCGAGGCGGCCGTCCGGGCGTTCCTGAGGCGGCTCCCCTCCGACGTCGCCGTCGTCATGGACGAGGCCTACGGCGAGTTCTCCCGCGACGCGGGCCACGCCGACGGCCTCGCGCTGCAGGAGGAGTTCCCGCAGGTCATCGCGCTGCGCACGTTCTCGAAGGCGTTCGGCCTCGCCGGGCTGCGCGTCGGCTACGGCGTGGCCCACCCGGCGATCGCGGAGGCGCTCGCGAAGACGGCGATCCCGTTCGGGGTGAACCGGCTCGCGCAGGCGGCCGCGATCCATTCGCTCGGTGTCGTCGACGAACTCAACGAGCGCGTGGACGCCCTCGTCGCCGAGCGCGAGCGCGTCACCGCCGCCCTCGCGGAGCAGGGCTGGGACCTGCCGGACACGCAGGCGAACTTCCTGTACTTCCCGCTCGGGGAGGCGTCCGCGGCGTTCGACGACGCGTGCCACGAGGCCGGGCTGGTCGTCCGGCGGTTCGGGGCCGAAGGCGTCCGGGTGTCGATCGGGGAGACGGAGGCGAACGACCGGCTGCTCGCGCTCGCGCGCGAGTTCCGCGCGACCGTAGGCTGACCCGCATGACCCGCACCATCGCCGAGGGCCTGACGAAGGACACGCGCCTGTGCTTGTCCTTGTCGGGGCGCCCCGGGAACACCGGCACCCGGTTCCACAACTACCTCTACGACGCCCTCGGGCTCGACTTCGTCTACAAGGCGTTCACCACGACCGACATCAAGGCGGCCGTGGCCGGCGTCCGGGGGCTGCAGATCCGGGGCGCCGCGATCTCGATGCCGTGGAAGGAGGAGGTGATCCCGCTGGTCGACGAGTTGGACCCGTCGGCCGAGGTCATCGAGTCGGTGAACACCATCGTGAACACCGACGGCTACCTGAAGGCGTACAACACCGACTATCTCGCGATCGTGTCGCTGCTGCGCAGCCACGACGTCGATCAGGCGCTGCCGACCGTCGTGCTGGGCGCCGGCGGCATGGCGAAGGCGACCGTGGCGGCCGTCCGCGACGAGGGCTTCACCGACGTCCAGGTGGTCTCGCGCAACCCGAAGACCGGGCCCGCCCTCGCCGAGAAGTACGGATACACGTGGGCGCAGCAGGTCGGCGACGACGCGCCCCGGCTGATCATCAACTGCACGCCCGTCGGCATGGAGGGCGGCCCGGAGGCCGACGCCCTCCCGGTGGCCGACGAGGTCGTGGCCGGGGCGAGCGTCGTGTTCGACGTCGTGCCCCGGCCGGTGTGGACGCCGCTGCTCCTACGCGCCCGCGACCTCGGCAAGGAGACGATCTCGGGCGCCGAGGTCATGAGCCTGCAGGCGCTGGAGCAGTTCGTGCTCTACACCGGGGTTCGTCCGGACGCCGCGCTGGTCGCCGAGGCCACCGCGTTCTCGCGGCAGGCCTGACCCGCAGCGGACTCACCGACGAGATCCACGTCAAGGCCCCCGGGAACCGAGGTTCCCGGGGGCCTGTGACCGTGAGACGAAGGTCACATCGCGAGCGACTGGACGGCGAACAGGAGGGTCGTCAGCGAGAAGATCGCGAGGGCCGGCGGGTCGATGTGGGTGTCGCCGCGGGCGTTCATGAGGCGCGACAACAACTCGCCGACGAGGCCCGAGATCGCGCCGAACACCGCGCCGAAGAGCACCGCGATGACCATCTGCGTCGGGGTGGCCGCCCCGATGGAGCCGCCGCCCTGCAACTGGATGCGCATCATGATGACCGCCGCCAGCGCGGCGATGATCGTCATGTGGTGCGTGACCGGCGTCTTCAGCCCGCAACTCAGGAAGATCAGCGTCAGCGCGGAGACCGCCCAGCCGATCAGGAAGGCGCGGCCCTGGATCTCGGCGTTGTTGGGGAACGTCACGATCAGCCACACCGCGGCGAACGCGAAGACCAGGCCCGAGAAGAAGCCGTGACCGGCCGAGAGCGACCACTTCTCCTGGTGCTCGACCCAGTGGCTGCCGTCGTCGAGCACGAGCGGGCGGCCGTTCGGGAACGGCCCGAAGACCTTGCGGCTCTTGACGCCGAACAGCACACGAGCGAGAACGTGGGACAGCACGACGGTGAAGGCGACCGTGTCGGTCCAGCCGATGACGGTTCCGTCGTTCGTCGCGAAGCTCGGGATGAGGTGCAGGACGCGCTCGAACAGGTAGCCGCCCATGCCGAAAACGCCGGCGACGATGAGAACGTCCATCTTCGCGATGCCGGCCAGCGGCAGATCGACCATGCGGCCTGACTCGATGTAGCCCTTCTTCGCGGCGTAGGCGGTGCCGGCGGCGCCGCCGGCCCAGGCGATGTGCGGGCCGAAGACCGGGCCGAACGCGACGGTGGCGATGAACTGGCCCGCGGCCGCGTTGTCGGCGCCGGTCGCGATCAGGCCGCCGAGCCCGAAGAGGTAGGCGAAGCCGGTGAAGATGAAGGCCGTCTGCGGGCCGATCGCCGCGCCGAACGCCCCGCTGCCGAAAGCAACGATGAGCCACAGGATGTTGATATCCACGTTGATTGCCTCTCTGTCACCGCGTCGTCGCCGTCGCCCACGCGGGTTGTTCGGTTGCTGCCGGCGATCATCCATGACCGTCGGGGTGAGCCTTGTGCCCGGCTGGTCGGCACGCTACTACTCGCGCGCATCGGGCGAGAAGGGATGGTGGCGCACGTTTTCTCACCCCGACCACGAGGCCGGGCCCGACGTTCCTCGCGTTGCATTCACCCTTGTCAGCCCGGCCGCGGGACCCGGGCTCTCCGGACGCCTCGGCCCAGGCCTTAACCTGTCGTCGAGCCCGACCGAAAGGACGTGCGATGCCCCGCTCCCCCCTGCCGCCGCGGCACGGCCTGGACGCCGCGTGGCTCCGCACGCCCGACAACACCCCGGGATCGCGGCATCCGTGGGCGACCCTGCGGGAGTACCTCGCCGAACGGCTCCCTCCGGACGCCCGCGTGGCCGAGCGACTGGCGTCCGGGGAGTTCGTGGACGACCGCGGGCGTCCGTTCGCGGCGGACGCCCCCTATCGGCCGCACACGCTGGTGTTCTTCCACCGAAGCGTCCGGCCCGAGCCGGGGCCGCGCCCGCCTCTGCCGGTGCTCTGGCGCGACGAGCAGATCGTCGCGATCGACAAGCCGTCGGGCGTCGCGACGACGCCGCGGGGCTCGTTCGTCGCCCGGTCGGCGCTGGTGCGGCTGCGCGTCGAGCTCGACCTGCCGGAGCTCACCGCGGCGCACCGTCTCGACCGCGGGACGGCGGGCGTCCTGCTGTTCACCACGCGCCGCGAGTGTCGCGGGCAGTATCAGGCGCTGTTCGCGACCGGGGCGGCGGCGAAGACCTACGAGGCCCTGGCGCCCGCCCTGCCCGGACCGTGGCCGCGGGTCGTGGCGAGCCATCTGACGAAGCCAGCCGGGTCGCTGCAGGTCGTGGAGGTGCCCGGCGCCGATCCCAACGCCGAGACGCTGGTCGACCTGGTCGAGCGGCGCGGCGCCCTCGCGCGCTACCGCCTGACGCCCCGCACCGGCCGGACGCACCAGCTCCGCGTCCAGCTCTCCGGGCTGGGCGCGCCGATCGTCGGCGACCCGCTGTACCCCACCCCGCGGCTGGCCGAGCCAGAGGACGCCCTCGGCGGGCCCCTGCGGCTGGTCGCCCGCGAGCTCGCGTTCACCGACCCCGTCGACGGCACCCCGCGGCGGTTCGTCAGCGCGGCCGAGCTGCGCTGGCCGAGCGGGGCCGCGTGAGGTCACGGCGTCCGAAGGGCACTCGGGGCGTCCGAGGAGGGGCCTCGCGGGCGGGGTGAGAGACTGGCGGGCGTGTCGTGCCCCGTCCGCCTCCTGTTCAACCGCCCCTGCATCCCGAACAACACCGGGTCCACGATGCGGCTCTCGGCGATCACCGGCGCCGAGCTGCACCTCGCCGGGCCGCTCGGCTTCTCCATGGACGACGCCCGCCTCAAGCGCGCCGGGCTCGACTACCGCGACCGCGCGCTGACCACCGTGCACGCCGGCCTCGAGGACGCCTACGCCGCCCTCTTGCCCGCCCGGGTCTTCGCGTTCACCGCGCACGCCCGCGTCCGGTACACCGACATCGCCTACGCCCCCGGCGACGTGTTGCTGTTCGGCTCCGAGCCGTCCGGGCTGGACGCCGACGTGCTCGATGACCCGCGCGTGACCGAGCGGGTCGTCGTCCCGATGCTGCCGGACCGCCGCTCGCTCAACCTGGCCAGCACCGCCGCCCTCGCCCTGTACGAGGCGTGGCGGCAGTTGGGCTTCGGCGGCGCGGCGCAGTGACTCCTCCGGCAACCCCGCGACGGCCAGGGCGTCGGGAATGTCCGCCCCCACCCCGGCGTTGAGGAAGGCGTCAGCAACCGATCGAGGAGTCACCATGCTTGATCCCGTCAGCCTGTTCATCTACGAGGATCACGTCGACCAGCGCACCGTCCGTGCGAACACGCTCGTCGTGACCCTCGGCAGCTTCATGGACGCCGGCCACAGCCAGGCGATCGTCGACCGGCATCTCCTCGACTCGCTGAGCGGCCACCAGCTCGGCCACTTCGACATGGACCAGGTGCTCGACTACGCGGGCCACCGCCCGGTCGTCACGTTCGACCGCGATCACCTGAAGGACTATGAGCCGCCGCAGATCACGCTGCATCAGCTGACCGACGCGGCCGGCAACGACTTCCTGCTGCTGCAGGGCCCCGAGCCGTCGCTGCAGTGGGAGCGCATGGCCGCGTCCGTCGCCCACCTCATCGAGCAGTTCGACGTCCAGCAGACGGTCCTGCTGCAGGGTATCCCGGCGCCCGCCCCGCACACGCGGCCGACCGTCATCACCCAGTACGCCAGCGACCCCACGCTGCTGGAGGAAGAGCCGGTGTTCGGCTCGTTCCAGATGAGCGCGACGTTCGGTTCGGCGCTGACCGTGCGGCTCGACGAGGCCGGCCACGACGTGCGCGGGCTCGTCGCCCACGTGCCGCACTACCTTGCCGAAGGCGATTACGCCCCGGCGGCGATCGCGCTGCTCGGCGAGCTGAGCAAGACGGCGTCGCTCGACATCCCGACCTCCGCGCTGGAGGTCGCCGCGGCGGCCACGCTCGCCGGCGTGACCGAGCAGGTCGAGGCGTCCGACGAAGTGGGCGAGGTCGTCCGGCAGCTCGAGCAGAACTACGACGCGTTCGTGGAGGGCCGCCGCCGCATCACCGCCGAGGCGGAGAATCTGCCGTCCGCCGACGAGATCGGCGCCGAGTTCGAGGACTTCCTCAAGGGGCTCGGCGGGCCGGACGCCTCCGCGAACTGAGCAACCCCACCGCGGCCAGGCCCACCAGCACGAGCAGCAGCCCGGCCGCCGAGACCGGCGTCATCGGCTCACGGAGCACGAGCACCGCGAGCAGGGACGCCGTCATCGGCTCCGCCAGCGCCAGCGTGCTCGCCACGGCGGCCGGCACGGTGGCGAGCCCCCGCTGGTAGAGCAGGTAGGCCAGCGCGGTCGCGCCGACGCCGAGCCAGGCGAGGATCGCGAGGGAGCGCGGCGTCCACACCCACGAGAGGTCCGCGGTCGCCAGCGGCACGAGCATGCCGAGCAGCCCGACGCCGAACACCGCGGCGGCCCCCGTCAGCGGGTCGACGCCCGTCGTCATGAGCACGCGGCCGCACACCGAGTACACGGCGAACGAGACCCCGGCGCCGACGGCCGACGCGACCCCGAGCGGGTCGACGCGCACCGCGGCGCCGGCGCCGGCCACCAGCAGGGCGCAGCCGGCCAGCGCGATCAGCGTGCCGGCCGCCCAGGCGAGGGTGAGGCGATCCCGCAGGACCACCCACCCCACGAGGCCCGCGACCAGGGGCGCCGTCGCGAGCATGATGAGCGTGCCGGTCGCGACGCCCGTGCGCGCGACGCCGTTGAAGAACGTGAGCTGGTAGGCCACGATGCCCGCGCCGCCACCCACCAGCCAGGGCAGCCGGCGCCTCGTGAACACCCCGACGAGCGCGCCGCGGTTCGCCATCGCCGCCCCGGCGAGCAGCGCGACCGCGCCGATCAGCAGGCGAGTGGCCCCGACGCCGACCGGCGTCGTGCCGGGCCCGAGCAGGGCCTGCGAGGTGCCGGTCGTGCCCCACAGCATGGCCCCGCCGACCACGCTCAGCGCCCCGAGCCAGGGCCTCCCGCCCGCCCGGGGATCAGCCACGCCCGGCGCCGTCCAGCAACGCGGCGGCCTCGTCGAGGTAGGCGTCCCGATCGAGGTGCGGCAGCATCGTGCGCGCCGCGAGCATGCCCATGACCTGGCCCATCGTGACCAACGCGAGGGTCTCGGCGCGCGCGGAGGCGTCCGGCTCGCCCTGGGCTTCGAGCCAGCGCGCGAGCCGACGCTTGATCTCCTCGCGGACGCCGGTCAACTGCTCCGACAGCAGCGACTTGAGCTGCGGGTCGTTCGCCGACCCCGCCCAGAGCTGCACGATGAGGGCCGACTCGACCTCGCCGGTGAACACGGCCTCGGCGATGGCGCGCAGGAGCGCACCGGGCGACATGGAGTCGCCCCACGGCTGCCGCACGATCGCCTGCAGCGGCTCCGACACCGTGTCGACAGCCACGGCCAGGACGATCTCGTTCTTGTTCGCGAAGTGGTGGTAGATGGTGCCCGCGGACGAATCGGACGCCGCGATGATCTCCGCGATGGACGTCGCGTGGACGCCCCGGGTGCGGATGAGCTCAGCGGCCGCGGCCACGATGCTCGCCCGTTTGCTGCCGCGCGCTGTCGCCATCATCCCTCCCATCGCGGCCACGCTACCGCACGGGCCTTGGTCCGCCTCGCGGGTACCGCCCCCCGGCCCGGGCGGGCCGCGACGCGGGCGTCCCGGGGAGGCGTCCGGGAGCCCGGCGACCCGTGACGCTGTGCTCATATGTCGGACACTCCTGCCCAGTGGCCGCGACCAACGGGGCTTTCGTCGGGTTTCCGGCTATCGTGGCCCGTACTAGAACGATCATTCGGTTTGGGAGCGACATCGTGGCAGCACTCGCCTTGGGGCTCGACATCGGTTCGACGACGGTCAAGGCGGTGGTCCTCGACGGCGAGGAGATCGTCCACGCCGACTACCGACGACACCACGCGGACGTCCGCGGCGAGGTGCGACGGCTCATCGACTCGCTCACCGAGCACGTCGGGGACTCCCCCATGACCGTGGGCATCACCGGCTCGGGCGGCCTTCAGGTCGCGCAGATGATGGGCGCGTCCTTCGTCCAAGAGGTGATCGCGGCCACCGAGGCCATCGAGCGTCGCCATCCCGAGGCCGACGTCGTCATCGAGCTCGGCGGCGAGGACGCGAAGATCACGTACCTCAAGCCGACCCCCGAGCAGCGCATGAACGGCACGTGCGCGGGCGGCACCGGCGCGTTCATCGATCAGATGGCGACGCTGCTGCACACGGACGCCTCCGGCCTCAACGAGCTCGCGTCCCACTACACCCACCTCTACCCGATCGCCTCGCGCTGCGGCGTGTTCGCGAAGTCCGACCTGCAGCCCCTGCTGAACCAGGGCGCGGCCCACACCGACCTCGCGGCGTCCGTGTTCCAGGCGGTCGCGACCCAGACGATCGCGGGTCTCGCCTGTGGGCGTCCGATCCGAGGCAACCTGATGTTCCTCGGCGGCCCGCTGCACTTCCTGCCCGAGCTGCGCTCGGCGTACGAGCGCGCGCTGGCCGGGCAGGTGGACTCCTTCACGACCCCCGACGACGCCCAGCTCTACGTCGCGCTGGGCTCGGCGATGCTGGCGTCCGGGACGCCGAAGCGGCCCTCCGAGCTGGTCGCGGGGCTGACCAACCCGACGACGGTGATCCCGCTGGCCTCCCCCACCATGCGTCCGCTGTTCGCGGACGACGCCGAGCGCCAGGCGTTCACCGAGCGGCACGCGCGGGCCACCATCCCGCAGCGCAGCCTCGAGGACGCCCACGGCGACTGCTTCCTCGGCATCGACGCCGGCTCGACGACGATCAAGGCCGTCGTCCTGAACGACGCCGACGAGATCGTGTTCTCCCACTACGCCAAGAATGCCGGCGACCCGGTGAGCGCGGCCGTCGAGATCGTCGCGCGCATCCGGCGCGAGCTGCCCCCGGACGCCCACCTCGGCCGCGCCTGCGTCACGGGCTACGGCGAGGCGCTCATCCAGGCCGCGCTCCGCGTCGACGACGGCGAGATCGAGACGATGGCCCACTACCGCGCCGCCGAGCACATCGCGCCCGGGGTCACGAGCGTCATCGACATCGGCGGGCAGGATATGAAGTACCTGCGCATCCGCAACGGGGCCGTCGACTCCATCTCGGTCAACGAGGCGTGCAGCTCGGGCTGCGGCTCGTTCCTGCAGACGTTCGCCGAGACGATGGGCACCGACGTCCAGCACTTCGCCGCCGCGGCGCTGGAGGCGTCCCGGCCGGTCGATCTGGGGTCCCGCTGCACCGTCTTCATGAACAGCTCGGTGAAGCAGGCGCAGAAGGAGGGCGCGAACGTCGGCGAGATCTCCGCCGGGCTCTCCTACTCGGTCGTGCGCAATGCGCTGTACAAGGTCATCAAGCTCAAGGACGCCGACGCGCTCGGCGAGCGCGTCGTGGTGCAGGGCGGGACGTTCCTGAACGACGCCGTCCTGCGCGCCTTCGAGCTGCTGACCGGGCGCGAGGTCGTGCGTCCGGACGTCGCGGGCCTCATGGGTGCGTTCGGCGCCGCCCTCACCGCCCACCGCCACTTCAAGCCGGGCGAGCGCACGTCGCTGCTGGGCCTCGACGAGCTCGCCGGCTTCCATCTGGAGACCGAGCGCCGCACCTGCCAGCTCTGTCAGAACCACTGCGGGCTCACGGTGTCGCACTTCCCGGACGGGACGCAGCACGTCTCCGGCAACCGGTGCGAGCGGGGGGCGTCCACCGAGGCGAAGCCGCGGAAGTCGTCGATCCCGAACCTGTACGACTACAAGTACAAGCGGATCTTCGGGTACCGGCGGCTGACGGACGCCAAGGCCTTCCGCGGGGAGATCGGCATCCCGCGCGTGCTCAACATGTACGAGAACTACCCGCTGTGGTTCACGATCCTCACCCACCTGGGCTTCAAGGTCGTGCTGTCGGGGCGTTCGAGCCACGAGTTGTTCGAGTCGGGCATGGAGTCGATCCCGTCCGAGAACGTCTGCTACCCGGCCAAACTGGCCCACGGCCACGTGGAATGGCTGCTCGACAAGGGCGTCCGGACGATCTTCTACCCGTGCGTAAGCTACGAGCAGCAGAACTTCGAGGCGCAGGACAACCACTTCAACTGCCCCGTCGTCGCGTTCTACCCGCAGTTGCTGGCCAACAACATGGACCGCCTGCGCGAGCCGGGCGTGAAGTACCTCGACCCGTTCGTGAACCTCGCGAACCCCGACAAGCTGGCCGAGCGGCTGACCGAGATCTTCGAGGCGTGGGACGTGAGCCTCGACGAGGCCCGGGAGGCCGTCCGGCTGGGGTATGAGGAGGACGCCCGCGCGAAGGCCGACGTGGCGGCCGAGGGCGTCCGGGCGCTGGAGTACATGGCGGAGCATCACGCGAAGGGCATCGTGCTCGCGGGGCGTCCGTATCACGTCGATCCCGAGATCAACCACGGCATCCCGGACATGATCAACCAGCTCGGCATGGTCGTCCTCAGCGAGGACGCCGTGGCCCAGGTGCCGCGGCTGGAGCGTCCGCTGCGTGTCCGGGATCAGTGGTCTTATCACAGCCGCCTCTACGAGGCGGCCGGCGTGGTGCGCGGCGAGCCGGAGCTGCAGTTGGTGCAGCTCAACTCGTTCGGCTGCGGGCTGGACGCGGTGACGACCGACCAGGTGCAGGAGATCTTGGAGGCCGGCGACGACGTGTACACGGTGCTGAAGATCGACGAGGTGTCGAACCTGGGCGCGGCAACGATCCGGCTGCGGTCGCTGAAGGCGGCGACGGCCGAGCGGCGGGCGTCCGCGGTGGTGGCGACGTACGACGAGGAGGCGAAGGGCGAGACCTTCCCGGCGTTCACGAAGCAGGCGCGCAAGGAGCACACGATCTACGCGCCGCAGATGGCGCCGATCCACTTCAGGCTCGTCGTGCCGGTGATGCGGCGGATGGGCTACAACGTCGAGCTGCTGGAGCATGCCTCCGCCGAGGACGTCGAGGTCGGCCTGAAGTACGTCAACAACGACGTCTGCTACCCGGCCATCATGGTGATCGGACAGCTCATCAACGCGTTCGTGTCGGGCAAGGCCGACCCGCAGGCCAGCTCGGTCGTCATCACGCAGACCGGCGGCATGTGCCGGGCGACGAACTATGCGGGCATGCTGCGCAAGGGCCTGAAGGACGCCGGCTACCCCCAGGTGCCCGTGCTCGCGGTGAGCGCGCAGGGGCTCGAGGAGAGCCCCGGGTTCAAGCTGACGCCGGGGTTCGTGCATCGGATCATCCAGGCGATCGTCGTCGGGGACGTCCTGCAGAACGTGCTCCTGCGCACCCGCCCCTACGAGGCGGTGCCGGGGGCGGCGAACGCGCTGTACGAGAAGTGGGACGCCGTCGCCCGCGAGTTCTTCAACACGGGCAACTGGTCGTCGACGCTCAACCGACGCGTCGGGTACGGGTGGCTCATCGACCACATCGTGGCCGAGTTCGACCGGCTGCCGCTCGCGCCGGGGGCCCGCAAGCCGCGCGTGGGGCTCGTCGGGGAGATCCTGGTGAAGTTCCAGCCGGACGCGAACAACGACGCCGTCCGGGTGATCGAGTCGGAGGGGTGCGAGGCGGTCCTGCCGGGGCTGCTGCAGTTCTTCATGATGAACATGCACGCGGCCCAGTGGCGCCTGGACAACCTGGGCATCGGGTCGAAGAACGGCGTCCGGCTGCAGCAGGGCATCGTGTGGCTGATCGAGCAGTACCTGCGTCCGGCGAAGCGGGCGCTGGGTCGGTCGGGCGGCAAGTTCGCCGTCCCGCACGACCTGGGCGCGATGGCCCAGCGGGCCGAGTCGATCGTCTCGCTCGGGACGACCGCCGGCGAGGGCTGGTTGCTGACCGCCGAGATGATCGAGCTCATCGAGACCGGGACGCCGAACATCATCTGCGCCCAACCGTTCGCCTGCCTGCCGAACCACGTCGTCGGCAAGGGCATGTTCCGCGAGTTGCGCCGGCTGTACCCCGAGGCGAACGTGACGTCCATCGACTACGACCCGGGGGCGTCCGAGGTGAACCAGCTGAACCGGATCAAGCTGATGGTCGCCACCGCACACAAGACCGCGGAGAAGGCGTCCGAAGGCGGAGATCGCGACACCGACTGGACCCTCACGCCGGTGGGGTGAGGGGACGACCGCGTTCGGTGACCCTGGTCGAGTCCGGGGATTCGGGCAACCTCGGACGTCCGACGATCACACCCCGACGTGATCGGCCCTGTTGTTTGCTCACACCTCGTGGGCAAACCCTAGAGGTACCAGCGCGACGTGGGTCGAGGGCCCCAGGGCCCGAGGGGGCTCTCGCCGCAGGGCATGGCCCCGAAACGCCTGCAGCGTTTCGTAAGACCTGCAGTGTGTGCGAAACGCCTGCAGTAAACCGCGAAACGCCTGCAGCGTTTCCACAACGCCTGCCTCCGGCCGGAACGCTGCCTTACGTAAGGCAGCGTTCCGGCTTAAGGCCGGCGTTTCGAGAACACCTGCAGCGTTGCGGAAACACCTGCAGCGTTTCGCGAAAGACCTGCAGCGTTTCGCCCACCCCTACCGGAAGTCCGCCTTCCGCACCACCCCGTGGACGCCGGTGGTGCGATCGACCACCTGCGACACCACAAAGTTGGCCGCCGCGGACAGGTACGCGTACGCCACGGCCCGGTCGATGCCCTGGTCGTGCTGGAGGAAGTCCAGCGCGTTCACCACGGCCCGCCGCATGGCGACGTTGAGGTCCGACGACTGGCCGTCCACCGAGCCGTCCGGGTCGGAGAGCCCGATCGGGATCCACGCGTCCTTCGTCTCCCCGAACGGGTACCGATACGCGACCGAGGGGGCGTCCCCGGAGCCCGGCTTGCAGACGGTCAGCCGGAACGTCCCGCGCAGCGACCCCTCCATCGCCGTCAGCGACACCTCGCCGTCGCCCATCGCCATGTGCGGGTCCCCGACGTAGAACAGCGCTCCCGGCGCCTTCACGGGCAGGTAGAAGGTCGATCCCTTCCCCAGCAGCCGGATGTCGATGTTCCCACCGCCCAACGTCGGCGGGATCGAGTTCGCGCTCGGGTCCGTCAGCCCGGACGCCCCCGAGAACGCGACGCCCATCATCCCGAAGAACGGGTTGAGCGGGAACCGCACGTCGCGGCGTCCGCTCGTCATCACCCCCGTGTCGCCCTCCACCCGCGTGAACACCGACACGTTGCCGTACTTCGTCGGCTCACCGGACGCCCGCCCATCCGTCGCCACCGGCGGCATCACCTCGGCGAGCGTGATGCCGGCCGGCGCGCCCCCGGACGCCGTCCGCGCGAGCGCCCCCTTGCCGTGCCGCGACGACACGACGCCGTACGGCACCCGCGCCCGCAGGTCGACGGTCTCGATCTTCAGCACGTCGCCCGGCTCGGCACCCGCCACGGCGACCGGCCCGGTCACCACGTGCGGACCGTCGACGTCGAAGTTCCGCTTAGTCCGGTCATAGGACGCCGCGATCTCCGTCGCGTCCGCCAACACCCGCGCCCGCGGGACGCCGTGCCCGGCGAAGTACGCGACCGGATCGCGGCCCTGGTCCTCCAGGATGCCCTCGTGGGAGACGGCGTCGATCGTGATCGTCCGGCCCGACCGAACCGTGGCCACCGGCGAGGCGTGCACCGTCGGCACGTACCCCCACAGCACCTCATCGGGACGCGACGGCAGGTACGTGTCACCCGCGATCGGTCCGCGGCCCGGCTGCAAGATCTCCCCCGGACGCCCCCGGCGCGACCCGGTCGGCACCGGGGTCGGCGCGGCGTAGGCGGTGGCGGGCACCGCCGCGCCCGCGGTCACGGCCGCGACGGCGGCCATGAAGCTGCGGCGTCCCAGAGCGGTCTCCAGGGCGGCGGCGGTGCGTCGTTCGTCGATGGTCATGGACGCTCCCAACGTGAAGAGGGACGAGCGCCCGACCCGATGCCGAATCGCTCGCGCGAGGTCTTCACGCTAGCCAGCGCGTGTATCGGCCACGTTTCGGCGCGTTGCCGTCCCGGTTACGCGCCCCCGGTGGACGCGCCCACCGCCGCCCGCCACGCGAGACCGGAGAACCGCGTGGCAGCCCTCACACCTTCAGCGCCTCGGTGCGCAGCTCGCGCGCCTCGTCGGCGGACGCCGTCCGCAGGGGCGCGTCGGCGAGCGCGAGGTCGCGGCCGACGATCACCACGCGGTCCTCGCCCAGGTCGAGGTAGGCAGCCCACCGGTCGGGCGCCGCCTCGTACACGGACGCCTCCCGCGCCTGGCCGTCCAGCACCACGGTCGCCGGCACCCAGTCACGCCCCTGCAGACCGCGCCCCTGCTCGTCGGCCGCCCGGTTCAGCGGGTCGCCGGCGAGCTGCGGGTCGGCGTCCAGGGCGAGCATCAGCGCCACCTGCCGGGCGGCCCACGACCGGATGCGGTCGCTCGGCAGCTCGTCGTGCACGAGCACGTGCAGGTACGGCTCGGGCGTCGGCTTGCCACGGCCGAAGAGGCCGCGGCCCCGCGGGACGTCGACGAAACACTCGACGCCGATCGGGTCGATGGACATGCCCTGGGGACGCCCCGTCCAGCGCGACAAGGCCACGGATGCTTCGAAGGCAGGAAGGTAGATCACGGTGGACAGTTTGCCCGAACGCTTCCGTGACGGGCGTCGCGGTGGGCAAGATGAGCCATGGCAAAGAAGGCAAAGCTCGACAAGAAGCTGTACGAGGCGGAGATGACCCGCCTGCAGACCGAACTCGTGGAGATGCAGGAGTGGGTCAAGGCCACCGGCGCCCGGCTCGTGGTCATCTTCGAGGGCCGTGACGCCGCGGGCAAGGGCGGCGCGATCAAGCGCATCACCGAATACCTGAACCCCCGGGTCGCGCGCATCGTCGCGTTGCCGGCGCCCACCGAGCGGCAGAAGTCGCAGTGGTACTTCCAGCGCTACATCGAGCACCTGCCGGCGGCCGGCGAGATCCGGCTCTTCGACCGGTCGTGGTACAACCGCGGCGGCGTCGAGAAGGTCATGGGCTACTGCACGCCCGAGGAGCACGTCCGCTGGCTGCGCCAGGTGCCGACGTTCGAACGCATGCTCATCGACGACGGCATCATGCTGCGCAAGTACTGGTTCTCGGTGTCCGATCACGAGCAGGAGAAGCGCTTCCGCTCGCGCATGACGGACCCGATGCGCCGCTGGAAGCTCTCCCCCACCGACCTCGAATCCCTCACCCGCTGGGAGGATTACAGCCGCGCCAAAGACGAGATGTTCGTCCACACCGACGTCCCCGGCAACCGCTGGAACGTCGTCGAGGCCGAGGACAAGAAGCGGGCCCGTATCAACATGATCGCCCACCTGCTCGATTCGGTCCCCTACGAGCACGTCTCCCGGCCGCCCATCGAGTTCCCCGAGCGTCCGGAGAGCACCGGCTACCGGCGCACCGCGCGCAGCCTCCAGAACGAGGTGCCCGACCACGCGTCCGAGCTGGTCAAGAACGGCATCGGCCACAAGTACGTCGACCCCGAGGACGAGGACGAGCCCAAGAAGAAGAAAAAGAAGAAGAAGGACAAGCAGCACGCGGACGCCGAGGCGCACGATCCGCAGGCCGCCGAGGCGGCTGCCCCGGCCCCCGCCAGCGGGCCCGAATCGGCGACCGGCGAGACCGCCGCCGACCAGGAGCAGCCCCCACAGGACGCCCCCGGTGCCGACACAACCGCCGCCGAGGCACCCGTCAGCGAGGCACCCGCGGCCGAGGCGTCCAAGCCGGCGACGCGGCGTCGCACGACGGCGTCCACCACGCGGAGCCGCACGTCCACGCGCCGCCCGCGGGCGGCGTCCACCAAAGCCGACGAGCCCCAGCCGGACGCCGACCAGCCGTCCTGACGCCCGCGTGGCCGGCGGCGGGGCCGCCGGCCACGCCGGTGAGTGAGAAGAGCGGGACGCCGCTCAGCGATGCAAGGCGCGCGCGGCCAGGCGATTGCCCAGGAACTGCGCGGCCTGCACCATGACCACGATGACGGCCACGGTGATCCAGGTGATGGCCCAGTCGAAGCGCTGGTAGCCGTAGCTGAGCGCGAACGCGCCCAGGCCGCCGCCGGCGACGATGCCCGCCAACGCGGACATGTCCATGACGGCGACGAACAGGAACGTGTACGCCAGGATCAGCGGGGCCAGCGCCTCGGGGATCACGACGGTCCGGATGATCGTCCAGGTGGACGCCCCCATCGCCCGCGCCGCCTCGACGACGCCTGGATCCAGGCCGACCAGCGCCTGCTCCACGAGCCGCGAGGACGCGAACGACACCATCAGCGCGGCGGGGAACAGGAACGCGTTCGTCCCGATGCTGGTCCCGACGACGGCGAGCGTCACCGGGCCCATCGCCGCGATGAAGATGATGAACGGGATCGGCCGGAAGAAGTTGATGACGAGGTTCAGGATCGTGGACAGCACCTTGTTCGGGTGCAGCCCGCCGGGGCGCGTGATGAACAGCGTGATGCCCAGCAGGAGCCCGACGATGCCGCCGATGCCCATGGCGACGGCGACGATGTAGAGCGTCGTCCCGATCGCCTCGACGAACACCCCGCCGCTGGTCGCGAAGTCGAACTTCATGACGCCTCCTCCACGTGATGCTCCTCGATGGTCGACCCCCGGCCGAGTTCGGCGAGCGCGGCGTCGACGTCGGCGTCCGCGCCGGTGAGCGCGTACGTGAGCGACCCGTACGGACGCTCACCGACCTCGACGATGCCGCCGTAGATGATCTGGGCCGCCACGTTGTGCTTCGCGAAAACGTTCCAGCGATCGGACGCCTCCGGGTCGTCGGAGACGCCGACGGTCACGATGCGCCCCGGATGCGACCGGGCGAGCCGCACGAGCGCCTCCTCGCTCGGCCGGTCGCGCATGGCGCTGCGGACGAACCGCCGCGTCACCGCCTCGCGCGGGTTCGCGAAGATGTCGTAGACGTCGCCGATCTCGACGGCCCGGCCGTTCTCCATGATCGCGACGCGGTCGCACAGGTACCGGACGACGTCCATCTCGTGCGTGATGAGCACGATCGTGATGCCGAGCTCCCGGTTGGCCTCCCGCATGAGGTCGAGCACCTCGCGGGTGGTCTGCGGGTCGAGGGCCGACGTCGACTCGTCGGCCAGCAGGATCTTCGGGTTCGTCGCGAGCGCCCGCGCGATGCCGACGCGCTGCTTCTGCCCGCCCGACAACTGGGCCGGGTACGCGGACGCCTTGTCGCCCAGCCCCACGAAGTCCAGCAACTCGGCCACCCGCCGGGACCGCTCGGCGGCGTCCACCTTCGCCAGGCGCAGCGGGTAGGCGACGTTTTCGGCGATCGTCTTGGACAGGAAGAGGTTGAACTGCTGGAACACCATCCCGATCTCGGGGCGGACGGTCCGCAGTTGCCGCTCGCTCATCGCCGACACCTCGGCGCCGTCGACGACGACCTTCCCCGACGTCGTCGGCTCGAGGCCGTTGATCAGGCGCACCAGGGTCGACTTGCCGGCCCCCGAGAACCCGATCACGCCGAAGATCTCCCCCCGGGCGATCTCGAAGCTCACATCGTCGACCGCGTGCACGGCCGTCGGGCCGTCCCCGAAGACCTTGCGCACGCGGTCGAACGTGATGAGTGGTTCACTCACGAGAACCTCAGCCGAGCTGCGCCGTGACGTCGGCGAGGATCTTCTGCAGCTCCTCCGGCGTCTTCTCCACGAAGACGGCCGAGTTCCCCGAATCCTTCGACAGCGCGTCGCGGAACTCCTTCTCACTGAAGAGCTTGGCGACCTTCTGGAGGTCGGCGTTCTGCGCGTCGGCCTTCCGGACGACGAACACGTTGATGTACGGCTGCGCCGCCTCCGAGGCCGCGTCGTCGGCGAACAGCGCGGTCTTCGGGTCGAGCCCGGCGTCCGCCACGAAGTCGTTGTTCACGACCGCGCCCGCGATCGACGGCAGCGCCGTGACCGTCTGCTGCGCGTCCATCGGCGCGACCGTCACCTTGGACGCCGCCGTGTCGATGTTCTCCTCGCCGGCGATGACGCCCGTGCCCGCCTTGAGCGTGACCAGCTTCGCCTCGGCCAGCACGTGCAGCGCGCGCGACTTGTTCGTCTCGTCGTTCGGCACGGCGATCTGCGCGCCGGCCGGGATGTCCTCGATCTTGGTGTACTTCTTCGAGTACAGGGCCAGCGGGTAGATCGCCGTCGCCGCGAGCGGGACGAGGTCGGCCTTGTTGTCCTTGTTGTACTGCGCAAGGTAGAGGATGTGCTGGAACTGGTTCGCCGTCAGCGACCCGTTCGACACGGCCGGGTTCTCCGTCGTGTAGTCGGTGAAGTTCTGCAGCTGCACGTTGAGGCCCTGCGCGTCGGCCAGCTTCTTGAAGACGGTCCACTGGTCCTGCGAGGCGCCGACGACGCCGATCGTGATCGGCTTGCCGGACTCGGCGGTGCTCGCGCCGCCCGGCGACGCCGCCGTGCCCGACGAGCAGGCGGTCACGCTGAGCGCCAGCACCAATGCGATGATGAGGGCCTTCAGGCCCTTGAGAGATGTCATGCGGATGATCCTTCTCGGGTTGGATGGTCGCTCCGCGGGCGTGGGCCGGATCTGACCGGGATGCGCCACGGCCACGGGCATGGTGAGGAAGCAGCGGGGAGAACCCCCGGGCTTCACGAGAGCGGGGCCGTCAGCAACAACGACACTGACGGGAGGAGACCTGCATCATGTCGATGTGAAGGCGCGACCAGCCGAGCACGAACTCGAAGTCGGACGCCCTCACGATGTACTCCTCGCCTCCATGCCCACGACGACGGCGGGCCTCGGTCGGTCGAATCGTATCCCACCCGCACCGGTCGTCGTCGGGTTCGGCCCGACGTGCGAGACGGACGCCTCCGCCGCCGCCCCTCGGGACGCCCACGCGGCTAGCCGGAACGCCGCCGGCCCGGCTACTCGAACGGCGCGGTGTCCCCCGCGCCCCGCCGCAGGATCTCGACGTCGCCCTCGGAGAAGTCGATGACCGTCGTCGGGCCGAGCCCGCAGTCCCCGGAGTCGAGGACGGCGTCCACCTGGTGGTCGAGCTCCTCCTTCACCGTCCAGCCGTCGATCAGCGGATCGTCCTCGCCGGGCAGGATCAGCGAGCTGGAGACCATCGGCGACCCGAGTTCGTCGAGCAGCGCCAGCGCCGTGACGTGGTCGGGCACCCGGACGCCCACGGTGCGCTTCTTCGGCATCAGCATGGCCCGCGGCGTCTCGCGGGTGGCCTTCAGGATGAACGTGTACGGCCCCGGGGTCACGGCCTTGATCGCCCGGAAGACGTCGTTGTCCATCTGCACGTACTCGCCGAGCTGCGCGAACTCGCTGCACACCAGCGTGAACTGGTGCTTCTCGCCCAGCCCGCGGATGCGCCGGATGCGCTCCAGGCCCTCCTTGTGGCCCATCGTGCAGCCGAGGGCGAAGGCCGAATCGGTCGGGTAGGCGATCACGCCCCGGTCGTTCAGGATCTCGACGACCTGCGACAAGGAGCGATGCTGCGGATTGGCCGGATGGACGTCGAAGTAGCGTGCCATCCCGTCAGCATACGGACCGCCCCCGAAAACGGGTGGCAGAATGCGCCGCATGGCCATCCTCTCCCTTCCCGAGTCCGTCCTTCGCCGCCGCACGTCCATGAAGTGGCGCCGCTACGGCCCCGACGTGCTGCCGCTGTGGGTCGCGGAGATGGACGTGACCCTCCCCGCCGCGATCACCAACGCGATCGTGGACGCCGTCGAGGCCGGCGACACCGGCTACCCCGAGGGCACGCAGTACCAGGAGGCCTTCGCCGAGATGGCCCGCGCCCGGTGGGGCTGGTCGCCGGACCCCCTCGCGGAGATGGCCCGCGTCGGCGACGTGATGAACGCGATGCTGGCGCTGCTGCAGGGGCTCACCGACGAGGGCGATCACATCGTGCTCAACCCCCCGGTCTACGCGCCGTTCTGGCAGGTCATCGCCGGCTACCGCCGGCACATCACCGAGGTTCCGCTGGTCGACGGGCGGCTCGACCTCGACGGCCTGCGCGCCGCGTTCGCCGGCCCGGACCGCCCGAGTGCCTACGTCCTTTGTTCGCCGCACAACCCGACCGGCACGGTCCACACGCGCGAGGAGCTGGCCGCCGTCGCGAGCCTGTGCGCCGAGTTCGGCGTCGCGCTGATCGCCGACGAAATCCACGGCGTCCTCGTGGATCCTGGCACCGAGTTCGTCCCGCTGCTGTCGGTGCCGGAGACGTCCGGGGCGTTCGTCGCGACGTCGGCCGGCAAGGGCTGGAATCTGGCCGGCTTCAAGGGCGGGCTGATCGTCCGGGGCACGGACGCCGCCGAGGGCCTGGAGAAGCTGCCGCCGCTGGCGCGCCAGTCGACTGGGCAGATCGCGAAAATCGCCCACACCGCCGCCCTCACGCACGCCCAGGGCTGGGTGGACGACCTCATGGCCGAGGTGGCCGCCAACAAGGACCTGCTCGCGCGGCTGCTCGCCGAACGGCTGCCCGAGGTCGTGTACCAGCGCGCGCCCGGCACGTACCTGGCGTGGCTCGACTGCACCGCCCTCGGGCTCGACAAGCCGGCCGCACACTTCCGGACGGAGGGGAAGGTCGCGCTCAACAACGGCGCCGACTTCGGCGCCGACTACGGGCAATTCGTCCGGATGAACCTGGCCGCCTCGCCCGAGATCATCACCGAGGCCGTCGACCGGATGGCGCGCTCGGTGGGCCGCTGACGCCCCTGCCGCCTCAGGAGCCCTCGCCCGGCCCCAGCAGGACGGCCTCGGCCTCGCCCTCGGCGCCCAGGCTCGACACGCCGATGACGCTCAGGAACACGGTGTCGACCCGCGCCTGCGTCCGGACGCGGATCGCCCCGCCGGCCACCGCGGCGTCCCCGGTGACGCCGCTGCCCGCGATCACCTCGCGGGCGGCGGCGAGCATCAGCGCAGAATCCGGACGCCTACCGCCCGCCCGCGCGGCCGCCCCCGCGTCGGACGCCGCCCGCGCCGCCTGGGCGGCCACCTGCTCGCAGCGCCGGGCCGCCGTCGACTGGGCGCCGCCGTCCACCACGAGCCCGGCCATGAGGATGAGCGCCGCCACCACCGTCGCGACGAACACCGTCAGCGACGTGCCGCGCTCGTCGCGGCGTCCGTTCATGTCGTTCTCCCCCCGGCCGGTCCGCGGCCAGTGTCGCACGAGGCGTCCGGGCGGCATGATTTTCTGTCGAAGGGTGCATGTGCGGGCCGGGGCTCAATAGGCTGGGCAGGTCCGCTTGTTTTCCAAACCCGAGAGGTTCTCGACATGGTTCAGAAGGTCGCCCTGCTGACGGCCGGCGGTTTCGCGCCGTGCCTGTCCACCGCGGTGGGCGCACTCATCGCCAAGTACACCGAGCTGTCCCCCGACACCGAGATCATCGCCTACAAGAGCGGCTACCAGGGGCTGCTGCAGGGCGATTTCTTCGAGGTCACCCCCGAGGTGCGCGCCAACGCGGGCGTCCTGGAGAAGTTCGGCGGCTCGCCGATCGGCAACTCCCGCGTGAAGCTCACCAACGCCGAAGACCTCGTCAAGCGCGGCCTCGTCAAGGAGGGCGACGACCCGCTGAAGGTCGCGGCCGACCGGCTCGTGGCCGACGGCGTCGACGTGCTGCACACCATCGGCGGCGACGACACGAACACGACGGCCGCCGATCTCGCCGCCTACCTGGCCGAGAACGACTACGGCCTCACCGTCGTGGGCCTGCCGAAGACGATCGACAACGACGTCATCCCGATCCGCCAGTCGCTGGGCGCCGACACGGCCGCCGAGCAGGGCTCGAAGTTCGCCCAGAACGTGCTCGCCGAGCACAACGCGAACAGCCGCACGCTCATCGTGCACGAGGTCATGGGCCGCAACTGCGGCTGGCTGACCGCGGCGACGGCCCGCAAGTACCACGAGTGGGTCAAGGAGCAGACCTGGGTGCCCGAGATCGGCCTCGATTCGCGGGCGTGGGACGTGCATGCGGTCCTGATCCCCGAGGAGGAGATCGACCTCGCCAAGGAGGCCGAGCGCCTCTCCGCGGTCATGGACGAGTTGTCCTGCGTGAACATGTTCATCTCCGAGGGCGCGGGCGTCGAGGCGATCGTCGCCGAGATGGAGGCGGCCGGCGAAGAGGTCCCGCGGGACGCCTTCGGCCACATCCGCCTCGACAAGGTGAACCCGGGCGCGTGGTTCGGCCACCAGTTCGCCGAGAAGCTCCACGCGGGCAAGACGCTGATCCAGAAGTCCGGCTACTTCTCGCGCGCCGCGGCGTCCAACGAGTTCGACCTCGACCTCATCCACACCATGGCCGACCTGGCCGTCGAGTCCGCCCTCAAGGGCGAGCCCGGCGTCATCGGCCACGACGAGGAGGACGGCGACACCCTCAAGGCGATCGCCTTCGACCGCATCAAGGGCGGCAAGCCGTTCGACACCTCGCAGGAGTGGTACCAGGAGCTCAAGAAGGAGATCGGCCAGGCCTGATCGCCTAGGTTCTGCTCCACGAGGCCATCGCCCGTCATGGGCGGTGGCCTCGTGGCAGATCAGTGCGGCGTTTCGGTCGCGATAGCGACGACAACGCAACACTGACCTGCAACAAGACCCCGGTCGCATGTCGGGAACGTGGCCTCGCGCATGCAGCGCCTGGTGCGAGTGCCTCGCCGGCGGCGTCGCTCACCTCGCTGGGGCGGCTCATCACCGCGGTCTGGGCCGTCCTCCTCGTACCCCTCGCGTTGACGCCGCCCCGAGCCGGTCGAGAGCGGCCGCGCTCACATCACTCCTCGTAGCTCTCGATCGGCGGGCAACTGCACACCAGATGCCGGTCGCCGAACGCACCGTCGATGCGCGCGGACGCCGGCCAGTACTTGTCCTGCGCGCCGGCCCCGACCGAGCCCAGCGTCCGACCGGCCGGGAAGGCCGCGACCGACCGCGGGTACGGATGCGTCCACTCGTCGGCGGTCACCCGCGCCAGGGTGTGCGGCGCGTGGCGCAGCGGGTTGTCGTCGGCGGGCCACTCCCCTGCGGCCACCCGCTCGATCTCGCCGGCGATGGACGCCATCGCGTCGGCGAACCGGTCCAACTCGGCCAGCGACTCGGACTCGGTCGGCTCGACCATGAGCGTCCCCGCGACGGGGAAACTCATCGTCGGCGCGTGGAACCCGTAGTCGATAAGGCGTTTCGCGACGTCGTCGACCGTCACGTGCGTGCGCTTCGTCATCGGACGCAGGTCGACGATGCACTCGTGCGCGACCAGCCCGTGCGCGCCGTGGTACAGGATCGGGAAATGCTCGGCCAGCCGCTTGGCCAGGTAGTTCGCGCTCAGCACGGCGGTGGCGGACGCCTCGGTGAGCCCCTCGCCGCCCATCATCGCGATGAACGCGTACGTGATCGGCAGGACGCCCGCCGACCCGAACGGGGCGGCCGCCACCGGGCCGTACGACGTCGCTGGGCCGGCCTCGGCGACCAGCGGATGGTTCGGCAGGTAGGGCGCCAGGTGCTCCCGGACGCCGACCGGGCCCACGCCCGGCCCCCCGCCCCCATGCGGGATCGCGAACGTCTTGTGCAGGTTCAGGTGGCTCACGTCGGCGCCGAACCGCCCGGGACGCGCCCACCCCATCATCGCGTTCAGGTTCGCGCCGTCGACGTACACCTGACCGCCGGCCTCGTGCACCAGGTCGCACACCTCGCGCAGGTCGGCCTCGAAGATGCCGTGCGTCGACGGGTAGGTGACCATGATGACCGCCAGCTCGTCGCGATGCTTCTCGACCTTCGCGCGGAGGTCGTCCAGATCGATCGACCCGTCGCCGTCGACGGTCTTCACCACGACCACCTTCATGCCGGCCATGGCCGCGGACGCCGCGTTCGTCCCGTGCGCCGACGCCGGGATCAGGCACACCGTCCGCCCCTCGTCGCCCCGGGCGCGGTGGTAGCTGCGGACGGCCATCAGCCCCGCGTACTCCCCCTGCGACCCCGCGTTCGGCTGCAGGCTCACCCGCGCGTAGCCGGTGATCGCGACCAGGGCGTCCTCGAGGGCCGTGACGAGTTCGAGCGCGCCCTGGGCGTCCTCGATCGGCACGAACGGGTGCAGGTCGGCGAAGCCGGGGTAGCTGATCGGCTCCATCGCGGACGCCGGGTTGAGCTTCAGCGTGCACGAGCCGAGCGGGATCATGCCGCGGTCGAGCGCGAAGTCCCGGTCGACCAGGGTGCGCAGGTAGCGCATCATCTCGGTCTCGCTGTGGTGGTTCGCGAACACCGGATGCGTCAGGTACGCCGACGTCCGCTCGGGCTGGCCGAGGCTGCCCCAACCGTCGTCCGTGGTCCAGGAGCCGCCGAACGCCTCGACGACGGCCGCCAGATCGGACGCCGCCGCGTCCTCCCCCACGCTGACGCCGACCGCGTCGGCGCTCAGCCGCCGCAGGTGGACGCCGGCGGCGCGGGCGGCCGCCACGACGGCGTCCGCGCGGCCGGGGACGTCCACGGTCAGCGTGTCGAAGAAGTGCTCGTGCCGGGGCACGAGCCCGGCCGCCACCAGGTTCGCGGCGAGACGCCGCGTCGCGTCGTGCACGTCGGTCGCGATGCCCGCGAGCCCGGCGGGCCCGTGGTAGACCGCGTACATGGACGCCGCGACGGCCAGCAGCACCTGTGCGGTGCAGATGTTCGAGGTCGCCTTCTCGCGGCGGATGTGCTGCTCGCGGGTCTGCAGGGCCAGCCGGAACGCCTCCGTGCCGTCGGCGTCCTTCGAGACGCCGACCAGCCGACCCGGCACCTGCCGCTCCAGCCCCTGCCGGACGGCGATGTAGCCGGCATGCGGGCCCCCGTACCACAGCGGGACGCCGAAGCGCTGGGTGCTGCCCACCGCCACGTCCGCCCCCCACTCGCCGGGCGGCGTCAGCAGCGTGAGCGCCAGCAGGTCGGCCGCAGCGATGCACAGCGCGTTGTTCTCGTGGGCCTTGGCCGCGATCGTGCGCAGCTCGTCGAGCGGACGCAGCGCCCCGTCGGCCCCCGGCGTCTGGACGACCACCGCGAACGCCTCGTGCCGCTGCAGCGCCTCGACGAGGTCGTCGGCGACGACGACCTCGATGCCCGAGGCGAGCATCCGCGTGGCGACGACCGCGGCCGACTGCGGGAACAGCTGGGCGTCCACGACGACGACCGAACCCTTCCGCACGGCCCGCCGGGCCAGCTGGATCGCCTCGGCGACCGCGGTCGCCTCGTCCAGCAGCGACGATCCGGCGGTCGGCAGGCCGGTCAGGTCGGAGACCATCGTCTGGAAGTTCAGCAGTGCCTCCAGTCGACCCTGGCTGATCTCGGGCTGATACGGGGTGTAGGCCGTGTACCAGCCCGGGTTCTCCAGCATGTTCCGGCGGATCACCGCGGGCGTCAGCGTGCCGTAGTAGCCGAGCCCGATCATCGCCCGGCCCGGGTTGTTCGCCGCTGCCATCCGGGCGAGCGCGGCCTGGGCGTCCCGCTCGCTCACCGCGGCGGGGAGCGTCAACGGCTCGTCGGAGCGGAGGGACGCCGGCACCGCCGCGTCCATGAGACCCTCCAGGGTCTCGTACCCCAGCGCGGAGAGCATGCGGTCGCGGTCACCCCCGGTGACCCCGAGGTGACGTGAGAGGAAGGGCTCCATGTCAGGACACGTTACGCTGCCGACGCCGGAGGGACAGTTCGTCCAACGCCGGCTCGTCGACCTCGGCACGCTCGGTCGGCAACTCGGACAAGCTGCCCTCCAGGTCGTGCCACACGCGGCCCAGGGCGATCGCGAAGATGCCCTGGCCACCGTGCACGAGGTCGATGATCTCTTCGTTCGAGACCGCCTCGTACACCGAAACCCCGTCGCTCATGAGCGTGACCTGCGACAGATCCTGGACGCCGCGGGCCCGCAGGTGGTTGATCGCCGTGCGGATCTGCTGCAGCGAGATGCCCGCGTCCAGCAGCCGCTTCACGACCTTCAGCATAAGGATGTCGCGGAAGCTGTAGAGGCGCTGCGTGCCCGAGCCGCCCGCCGACCGGATCTCCGGAACGACGAGGCCGGTGCGCGCCCAGTAGTCGAGTTGGCGGTAGGTGATGCCGGCGGCCGAGCAGGCGATCGGGCCGCGGAACCCCATGTCTTCCGGCAGCGGCGAGAAGTCGCCCTCGAACAGCATGTCCTGCGTGGAGACGGGCTCGGGGCGCTGCGCCTGCGGTTTCTGGTTCACCTTCGCCTCACTTCGCTGCGTGTTCGACTAGCCCTCTGACGGTAACCCCGCTCGAAAAACCGGGTCAACGACACGCCGACCCTCCCACGCCCGGGTCGCAACCCTGAAGTCAGCCCTCAGGGTTCTTCGGCCCCTCGGTGAAGTCGTCGGGATTGATCGTATCGAGGAACTCCCGGAACTGCTCCACCTGGTCGTCGGCCTCTTCGGCCACCTCCGCCGCCCCGTCGGCCCGGACGCCGGCGGCGTCCAAGAGATGATCGGCCGCGTAGATCGGCGCGCCGCAGCGCAGCGCCAGCGCGACACCGTCGGAGACCCGGCAGGTGACGGCCGTGCCGTTGACGAGCAGGTGGGCGTCGTAGACGCCGTCCTCCTCGTCGATGATCGCCACCGACTGCACGACGGCGTCCAGCGTCGCCAGGGCGTCGATCATGAGGTCGTGCGTCGCGGGGTGCCGCGGGTCGTCGCCCTCGAGCCCCGCGAGGATCGTCGCCGCGGACGCCGCGCTGATCCAGATCGCGAGCTGCCGCGGGCCGGCGGCCTCTTTGAGCACGAGCACCGGGGTGTCGCCGAGCGCCGAGACGCGGATCTCGCTGAACAGAACCTGGATCATGGCCGCCTACTGGGTGATCGCCTGACGAAGGATGGCCGCATGGGCGTGCAGCACCAACTGCATCACGTCCTGGCCCGCCTTGCGCGCGTTCTGGCCCCGCCGCGCCGTGTGGGCGATGGCCGGCTCGATCAACCCGGCCTCGCGCTCGGCCGCCTGCTTGATCGCGCGCAGGTGCCGGGCGTCCATGCCGAACGCAGCGAGCTTGCGCGCGACGACGGCCACCGTCAGCGCGTCGCGCCCGTAGTAGACGGTGCCGCGCCGCGGAACCACGAGCGCGTGGCGCTCCAGCTCGGTGAGCGCCCCGTCGCTGAGCCCCGACAGGCGCAGCAACTCGCGCCGGGTGATGCGGATGGGGTGCCGGGCGGCCCGCTGGCCCGCCACCGGCAGGGACGCCTCCACCACCTGGGCGGCGACCTCCGCCTCCGCCACGACCGCGGACGCCGCTGGCGCAGCTTCGGCTTGCGGCTGGGGGGTTTCGGCCTTCGGGGGCTCCAGCCCCTGATCCATCAGCTCCAGGTGCTCGCGAATGACTTTCAGCGGCAGGTAATGGTTCTTCTGGACGTCGAGAATGTAGCGGAGACGTTCGATGTCGGAATCGGCGTAGCGGCGGTAGCCCGAGGGTGCCCGCTCAGGCGAAACGAGACCCTCGCTCTCCAGAAACCGGATCTTCGAGATCGAAACATCCGGAAACTGCTCAGCGAGGATCTTGAGGACCTGCCCAATGCTGCGGCGATCCCCCGCCATTTAGTCCTGCCCAGTCGAATCCACGAGATAGACCATACGGAACTTGCCGATCTGCACCTCATCGCCACGGCGGAGAGCCACCTCATTGTCGATGAGGGCGCGATTCACATAGGTGCCGTTCAGGCTGTTCTGATCGGCGATCCACGTGTGGCCGCCGCGGTTGGTCAGCTTGGCGTGGTGCCGCGAGACCGTGACGTCGTCGAGGAAGATGTCCGACTGGGGGTGACGGCCGGCCGTGATCACCTCGCGATCGAGGATGAACTTCGTGCCCTGGTTCGGCCCCCGGACGACCGTGAGCAGGCCGGTCCCCCGCGGAACGTCCTTCAGCGCGGCGAGTTGCGAGTCGGTGAGCTCCACCGCCTCCTCGTTGCCGAGGGCCGGGATGACGCGCGTCGTGTCGCCGGTCTGGGGCTTGAGCGCCGCCCCGCAGTTGGAGCAGAAGTTCACGGTGTCAGGCAGCTGCTGACCACATTCGGGACACGTCACCGTGCACCACCTTTCTCGACGCCCGGGGCGCCCTTCTTATCCGTTGAAAGGATCCAGGCTAAGCCCGGCCCTCTCACGCCGCCTAATTGGATTCAGTCAGTTCCGCGTACGCGTCGGCGTCCAGCAGGTCGTCGAGTTGGTCGGACTCGGTCATCTCGATCTCGAATAGCCAGCCATCGCCGTAGGGATCACTGTTGATCGTCTCGGGGGCCGTGCTGAGCTGCTCGTTGACGAGCGTGACGACGCCCGAGACCGGCGAGTATACGTCGGACACGCTCTTGGTGGATTCCACTTCGGCGCACGCATCGCCCTCGGCGACCTCTTCGCCGACCTGCGGCAAAGAGACGTACACGACGTCGCCCAAGGCGTCCGCGGCGAAGTCGGTGATGCCGACACGGACGCTGGTTCCGTTGCCCGCGCGGACCCACTCGTGCTTGTCGGTGTAGTGCAGGTCTTCTGGCAGCACGTCGAACTCCTTCCGCTACCCACGATCAGCATGGCTCGCGCGGACCGGCGTGAGCAGCGGCTCCGCGTGTCGCGCACGCGCGGTCAGCCTATCGGTTTCTTGTGTCCGCGCGCCTCCCCGACAGGGGTGGGAGCGAACCCAGGTCACGCCGGACGGCTGAACTGACGCGGCCGCGGCGTCCGGACGGAGTCGACGACGACGTCGTCCACCGACTGCACGTCGACCCGGCCGCCGACCCGGCTCGCCTCCACCTGGCTCGCGAGGCCGCCGCGGAAGCGAACCGCCTCCGACAAGGTGGCGGAGTTTCCGATCGCCTCGATCACGAGCGGCCGGCCGACCGGCTGGTCGTCCACGCGCAGGTCGGACGCCGAGCCCCCCACCCAGGTGTCCCCCGCCACCCGGACGTGGTCGTCGATCTCGATCACCTCGGCGCCCGCGTCGCGCAGCTCGTTGATCGCGTTGAGCAGAATTTCGGGCGTCACTTTCGCCTGCGGGTCGTCGACGGTGATGCGGACGCCCGGCCCGCTCGCGGCGACCGTCCCGGCCATGATCTCGAGCGCGTCGAGGCGCTTCTCGGCCTCGCGCCGCGCCACCTCCTCGCTGTCGGCGCCCGTCTGAAGCTGCCGTTTGGCCTCCTCCAACCCGGACGCCTCGGCCTCCAGCCGACGCGACTGCGCGGTGAGGTCGTCCAGCATCGCGACCAGGTCGGCCCGGCGGAGGCTCGCGTAAGGGTCGCCGCGGGTATGCGACTGGACCTGCAGCGTGACGAGCAGCGCGCACACCATCAGCACCGCCCCCACCACCGCCTGCGATCGGCTCGGCCGCAGGAAGTCGCGCAGCGCGCGGCCCAGCGAGGGGGCGGGGGAGGCGTCCGGACGGTCGTCGGTCTCGGGGCTGTTGCGATCAGGCACGGAACAACCTCCGGCGGATCGCGGCCGCGTTCGTGAAGATGCGGATCCCGAGCACCACGACGACGGCCGTGGACAGTTGCGTGCCCACGCCGAGCAGGTCGCCGGCCCAGACGATCAGGGCTGCGATGAGCACGTTCGAGACGAAGGAGACGACGAACACCTTGTCGGAGAACGTCCGGTCCAGATAGGCCCGGAACCCGCCGAACAGGGCGTCCAGCGCCGCCACAATCGCGATGGGCAGGTAGGGCTGCAACTGGGGCGGCAGCGTGGGCTGCAGCAGCAGCCCGAGCAGCACGCCCAGCAGCAGGCCGATGATCGCGTACATGCGTCTCCTCTCAGCGCTCCCGCGTCGCCACCCGGACGCCGAGCCCCTCGTCGGCGGGCAGGCGCAGGTCCGCGGACCGGGCGACGTCCAGCCGCATCCCGTACTGCTCGCGCAGCGACCGCCACCAGCCGCCGCCCGAGGACGCCGCGAAGCCGTCCGCGAGCCGGCGTCCGTCGCCGATGGCCTCGATGACGTACGGCCTGGTCAGCGACCGGTAGTCGACGGTGATGGCCTGCCCCGCCCCGCGGATCGCGGTGCGGGACGTCAGGCGGTGCCCGTTCACGGCGATCGCCTCGGCGCCCGCCTGCCACAGCCCGTTCACCGCGGCCAGGAGGTCGGCGTCCACCACCTGGCTGCCCGTGCGGCCGACGTCCGGACCGTCGTCGAGCGTCAGCACGACGCCCGGCCCGCGCACGGCGACCGTGCCGTCCGCCACGGCCAGCGCCTCCAGGCGGTCGCGGGTCGCGGCGTCGAGGCCCGCGGCGCGCGCCTCCAGGTCGGCGCGTTCGCTCCGCAGGACGCCGACCCGCTCGCGCTGGGCGCCGAGGTTGCCCTCGGCCGCGCGGATGCGGTCGATGAGTTGGCCGCGCTCGGTGGATTCCGCCGGCGCGGCCCGCGTCGTCAAGGTGGCGCCGATCGCGAACAACAGCCCGATGACCAGGGCGGACGCCGCCAGCGCGGCCCGTCGGCGCGGAGGGCGTCCGCGCGCGGCCACCGTGGCGTAGTCGGGGTCGACCGCCTCGGCGACGATCGTGTTCAGCAGATCCATCGAGGCGTCCGGACGCGGCGGCGCCTGGGGCGCGCCTGCCGGTCGACTCGTCACGGCGTCAGCCTAGGCGTCCTCGCCTGTCTGGCGAGCCCACTCGGCCGCCATGAGGTCACGGGTGTCGGACAGCAGTTGCGGGAGGGCCTTCGTCCGGCCGATCACGGGCAGGAAGTTCGCGTCGCCGTTCCAGCGCGGCACGACGTGCTGATGAAGGTGCGCCGCGATGCCCGCGCCGGCGATGACGCCCTGGTTCATGCCGATGTTGAACCCGGCCGGGTGGGAGACCTCGTGGATGACCCGCATCGCGGTCTGCGTCAGGGCGCCGAACTCCTCGCGCTCCTCGGCGGTGAGTTCGGTGTAGAACGAGATGTGCCGGTAGGGGCACACGAGCAGGTGACCCGGGTTGTACGGGTACAGGTTGAGCACGACGAAGTTCAGGCTCCCGCGGTGCACGATGAGCCCGTCGGCGTCCTCGCGGCCGGGGGCGCGGCAGAACGGGCACTGCGACTCGGAGGCGTCCGACGGCTTGTTCTCCCCGCCGATGTAGACCATCCGATGGGGCGTCCAGAGCCGCTGGAAGGCGTCCGGGACGCCGGCCAGCGACTGGTCGAACTCGGCGGCCCGGCCGTCCGCCTCGTCGCGCGTGGTCATTCGGCCGTGGGGCTGTCGTTGCGGCGGCTGGCCACCCAGGCGGCGATCATGTCGACCGCCTCCTGCACGGGCACCCCGTTGCGCTGCGAGCCGTCGCGATAGCGGAACGACACGGCGTTGGCCGCGACGTCGTCACCACCCGCGATGAGCGTGAACGGCACCTTCTGCGTGGCCGCGTTGCGGATCTTCTTGCCGAAGCGGTCGTCGGAGTGATCGACCTCGACCCGGATGTCGCGGGCGCGCAGCAGCGCGGCGACCTCGTCGAGGTAGGGGCCGAAGTCCTCGGCCACGGGCACGGCGACCACCTGCACCGGGCTCAGCCAGGCCGGGAACGCCCCGGCGTAGTGCTCGATCAGGACGCCCATGAACCGCTCGATCGACCCGAACTTCGCCGAGTGGATCATCACGGGCTGCTGGCGGCTGCCGTCGGACGCCGTGTACTCCAGCCCGAACCGCTCCGGCTGGTTGAAGTCGTACTGGATCGTCGACATCTGCCAGGTGCGGCCGATGGCGTCCTTGGCCTGGATCGAGATCTTCGGCCCGTAGTAGGCCGCGCCGCCCGGGTCGGCGACCACGGGCAGGCCCGACTCGTCGGCGATGCCCTGCAGGATCGCGGTCGCGGCGTCCCACTGCTCATCGGAGCCGATGAACTTGTCCTTCTTCTTGCCGTCGGTGTCGCGGGTCGAGACCTCGAGCGCGACGTCGGTCATGCCGAAGTCCGTCAGCAGGCTCAGCACGAATCGCAGCAGGTGACGCACCTCGTCAGGGGCCTGTTCGGGGGTGACGTAGCTGTGCGAGTCGTCCTGCGTGATCGACCGGACGCGGGTCAGCCCCTGCACGACGCCCGACTTCTCGTCGCGGTAGACCGTGCCGAACTCGAAGAAGCGCAGCGGCAACTCGCGGTACGAGCGGCCCCGCGAGCTGAAGATGAGGTTGTGCATCGGGCAGTTCATCGCCTTGAGGCGGTAGGCCTGGCCCTTCTTGACGACGTTGCCCTGCTCGTCGCGCACCTCGTCCTCCAGCAGGGGCGGGAACATGCCCTCCGCGTAGTAGGGCAGGTGGCCCGACGTGTAGAAGAGGTCTTCCTTCGCGATGTGCGGGGTGCCGACGTAGAGGAAGCCCTCCTCGATGTGACGCCGGCGGACGTAGTCCTCCATCTCCCGCTTGATCACGCCGCCCTTCGGGTGGAAGAGCGGGAGGCCCGATCCGATCATGTCGTGGAAGCTGAACAGGTCGAGCTCGGTGCCGAGCCGCCGGTGATCGCGCTTGGCGGCCTCCTCGAGGCGGTGGCGGTAGGCGACCAGATCGTCCTTGGACGCCCACGCCGTGCCGTACAGACGCTGCAGTTGGGCGTTGCGCTGGTCACCGCGCCAGTAGGCCGCGGACGTCCGGGTAAGACCGAAGCCGTTGCCCAGGTAGCCCGTGTGGGGCACGTGCGGGCCGCGGCACAGGTCCTTCCAGGCGACGGAGCCGTCGCGGCGGACGTTGTCGTAGATCGTCAACTCCCCCGAGCCGACCTCGACGGACGCCCCCTCGGTGTCGCCCGAGTTGCCCTTCAGGCCGATGAGTTCGAGCTTGAACGGCTCGGCGGCCAACTCGTCGCGGGCGGCGTCCTCGCTGACCACGCGACGGACGAAGCGCTGCCGCTCCTTCACGATCTTCGCCATGCTCTTCTCGAGAACCTTGAGATCCTCGGGCGTCAGCGGCTCGGTCTGGAAGTCGTAGTAGAAGCCGTCGGTGACGGGCGGGCCGATGCCGAGCTTGGCGTCCGCGCGCAGCAACTGCAGCGCCTGGGCGGCCACGTGGGCGGCGGAGTGCCGCACGATGTAGAGCCCGTCGGGGTCGGAGATGAAGACCGGCTCGACGGCGTCGCCGGCCGCGAGCTCGCGGGCCAGGTCGCGAACCTCGCCGTTGACGCGCATGGCGACGACCGTGCGGTCGCCGCCGAAGACGTCCAAGCCCGTCGTGCCGTCCTCGACCACCGTCTCGTCGCGCGAATCGGGGCGCACCAGGGTGACTGAGATCGACAAGGGAGTGTTCCTTTCCAACGACGGACCCGCCCATTCTGCCCCATCCCGCGGACGGCGTCCGGACCGCGACCCCGCGAGCGCGCTCAGCGGACCGGCCGGGGCGTCATCGCCGACCCGAGGACGCCCGCGTCCAGGCACGAATAAGGCCCGGCTCTTGCGAACCGGGCCTGTGTTGGTGGGCGGTACCAGACTTGAACTGATGACCTCTTCCGTGTCAGGGAAGCGCGCTACCAACTGCGCCAACCGCCCGAGGTGGAGACGGGATTTGAACCCGTGTACACGGATTTGCAGTCCGTTGCCTCGCCTCTCGGCCACTCCACC
>NZ_JBDHZL010000017.1:0-42808 GCF_039811905.1 Nigerium sp.
GGACCCGGTGGCGAAGGGGACGGTGGCGGCGAAACTGTCAGCCGTCGCCGCTAGCGTGCCGGCCATGCTGAAGACGCTGGCGGTGCACGGGTACCGGTCTCTGCGCGACGTCGTGCTGCCCCTGGGCGAGCTGACCGTGGTGACGGGGGCGAACGGGGTGGGCAAGTCGAACCTGTATCGGGCGCTGGCGCTGCTGGGGGAGGCTGCGTCGGGACGGCTCATCGGGGCGCTGGCGAGGGCGGGCGGGCTCGCGTCGGTGTTGTGGGCGGGGCCCGAGACGATCAGCGGCGCGATGAAGCGCGGCGAGGTGCCGGTGGAGGGCACGGCGGGGCGGCGGCGTCCGGTGAGCCTGATGCTGGGGTTCGCGTCCGAGGGGTTCTCGTACCTGATCGACGTCGGGTTGCCCCCGCCGTCGCAGTCGCTGTTCGTCCACGACGCGCAGATCAAGCGCGAGGCGATCTGGGCGGGGCCGGTGCTGCGGCCGGCGGCCGTGCTCGCGTCGCGCGTGGGGGCCGGGCTGCCCGGGCACCTCAGCTTGCTGGCCGAGCTCGCCGACCCGCGGGGCAACCCCGAGGTGTCGGCCGTCCGGAGGGAGGTGATGGGGTGGCGGCTCTACGACGGGTTCCGCACGGACGCGGGCGCGCCGGCGCGGCGTCCGTGCCCGGGCACGAGAACGGACGCCCTCGCCGCCGACGGCGGCGACCTGGCGCCCGCGGTGCAGACGATCCTGGAGTCCGCGTGGGCCCGTCCGCTGGCGGACGCCGTGGCGGCGGCGTTCGACGGCGCGCGGCTCGAGGTGTCGGAGTCGCTCGGGCTGTTCGCCGTCTCGCTCCGGCAACGGGGGATGCTGCGTCCGCTGGAGGCGTCCGAGTGGTCGGACGGCACGCTCCGGTTCGTGTGCGTGGCGACCGCGCTGCTCTCCCCGGCGCCGCCGCCGCTGCTCGTGCTGAACGAGCCGGAGGCGTCCCTGCACCCGTCGCTGCTGGGGCCGTTGGCGGAGTTGGTGCGGCAGGCGTCCGGGCGGGGCCAGGTGCTCGTGGTGACGCACCACGAGGGGCTCGCGGAGGCGCTGGGGGGCGGCGGGGCCGTGTGCCACGAGCTGGTGAAGCCGCACGGGGAGACCGAGGTGGCCGGGCAGGGGCTGTTGACCCGGCCCACCTGGGAGTGGGGCTCGCGGCGGCGCTGAACCGTGTGACGTTCTCCACACCAGAGTGTGGAGAACGTCAGGTAGAAACGCACACGGGTTAGAGGCCTGCGGCGTCCAAGGCGTCGACGGCGGTGCTGCGTCCGAGGTCGATGAGTTCGGTCGCGCGGTGGAAGTCGAACACCCCGGCGGCCTCGATCGGGACGGTGAGCAGCACGTCGGGCGGGTTCGCCGCGATCCGGAACCGCCCGAGCATCGCCGCCGACACCCCGTACGACAGCGACAGCACGTCGGTCAGGCGCAGATCACGGGGGAGCTCCTGCAGCGTGAGATCGTCCACCGGCCCGCCGGACGCCTGCGCCGGCTGCGCCTCGCCCTCCTCGCGGCCACTCTCACCGTCGCCGTCCGCGCCCCGGTGTCGCCCGACCAGCGCCAGCAGCGACCGCACCGCCTCGCTGTCGAGCAGCCCGGCGGTGTTCCGCCGGAAGCGTTCGCGCCAGTCGGCGTCCTCTTCGTCGGACGACTCGCTCACCGGCTGATGCGTGCCCCCGTGACGCCCGCGCGCGGAGACGTCGACGGCGATCGTCAGGTCGGCGGGCGTCCCGAGCAGCGGCTCCATCGGCACCGGGTTGACGAGCCCGCCGTCCGCGAGGAGGCGTCCGTTGATCATCACCGGCGTGAACGCGGACGGAATCGCGATCGACGCCCGGATCGCCGTCGCCATCGGGCCGTGCTGGAACCACACCTCACGCTGGGTCGTCAGATCCGTTGCCACGGCGGTGAACGGGACGCGGCACTGCTCGATGCGCGCCCCATCGAGGATGTCCGCGACCCGGTCGATGACCCGCTGCCCCCGGATGATGCCCGGCGCGTTGAACGCCGGGTCGAGCAGCCGCAGCACGTCGCGCTGGCTCATGCCGGTGACCCACTCGGCGTACTCCTCCAGGCGTCCGGCCGCCTCCAGCCCACCGACCAGCGCGCCCATCGACGTGCCGGCGATCGCGACGACCGTGTGTCCGCGCGCCTTCAACTCGTCGATGATGCCGATGTGGGCGTACCCGCGCGCCCCTCCGGAGCCCAGTGACAGCGCGATCCGCATGGTTCGAAGCCTCCGATTCCCCTCGGTCGCAGCGGACGCCTGCGACCCCCGGACGCCTGTTTCGCGACGCCGGGTCGCCCACTGTAGCCGCGGAGCGAGGCGGTACATTGGCGCCGTGTCCGACACGATCACGAACATCCTCCTCATCGCCTTGTTCATCGTCATCGGGGGCGTGTTCGCGGCCGCGGAGATGGCTCTCGTCTCGCTGCGCGACTCGCAGGTGAAGCAACTGGCCACGCGGGGCACGCGCGGGCAGGCCGTCGCGTCGCTCGCGGGCGACCCCAACCTCTTCCTCAGCGCCGTCCAGATCGGCGTGACGCTCTCGGGCTTCCTGTCGGCCGCGTTCGGCGGCGCGACGCTGTCCGACGAGCTCGCCCCCGTCCTCGTCTCGTGGGGCCTGCCCGAGCCGGCCGCGCGACCCATCGCGCTGGTGCTGGTCACCATCGTCATCTCGTACTTCTCGATCGTGCTGGGCGAGCTGACGGCCAAGCGCCTCGCGATGCAGAGTTCCGAGTCGTTCTCGCTCGCACTGGCCCCGATGGTGCGCGTGATCGCGACCCTCGCCCGGCCGGTCATCTGGTTTCTCGGCGTCTCCACGAACGTGGCCGTGCGCGTTCTCGGCGGCGACCCGCGCGCGTCGCGCGAGGAGGTCACCGACGAAGAGCTCCGCGCCATGGTGAACAGCTCGGCCACGCTCGGCGAGCGCGAGCGGCAGATCGTGGACGAGGTGTTCGCGGCCGGCCAGGTGAGCCTGCGCGAGGCGATGATCCCGCGCACGGAGGTGGACTTCCTCGACGGCGACCTGCCCGCGTATCGCGCGCTCGGCGAGGTGGGGGAGGGCGCGCACTCGCGCTACCCGGTGGTGGGGCGTGACGTCGACGACGTGCTCGGGTTCCTGCACATCCGCGACCTCTTCGACCTCGATCCCAGCGAGCGCCAGACGCCGATCAGCCAGCTCGTCCGCCCGATCGACGCCCTGCCCGGCACGGTGAAGATCCTGCGGGCCCTGTCGTACATGCAGGCGAACAACCTGCACCTCATCATCGTCCGCGACGAGTACGGGGGCACCGCCGGCATCGTCACGATCGAGGACCTCGTCGAGGAGCTCATCGGCGACATCACCGACGAGTTCGACGAGCCCCTCGAGCCCGAGGCGACCACGTCCCCCGGCGAACTCGACGGGCTCACCACCCTGGAGGAGTTCGGCGAGCAGACAGGCTTCGCCATCCCCGAGGGCCCCTATGACACGGTCGCCGGGTTCGTCATGGCCCAGCTCGGACGCCTCCCCGCGGTCGGCGACGAGGTGGCGGCGGTGCTCAGCCCGGCCGAGATCGAGGGCGGGACGCCGGAGACCTTCGTTCTCCGGGTCACCGAGGTCGACGGACGCCGCGCCGCGCGCATCGCCGTCGAGAGACGCGGCCCGCTGCCCGAGGCGTCCGCCGAGTGAGGGGTGCGGGCCGGTGTGCGAGGGTCTCCGGACGCCGCTCGGCGCGCGGTCCGCGCTGCCGCTAGGGTGTCCCCCGGACCGTAGTGAGCAAGGCTGGGGGGTCCCATGAGCGACGACGGTGCTGCCTTTCTGGCGTCCGCCGAGGCCGGTGATCTGCTCGCGGCCGCGGTCGCGCACGCCGGCGGCGACCTGCTGAGCTGGGAGCTCGACCACATCGACAACAACCCGCAGCTCTCGACGACCGCGACCTTCGCCGCGCTCGTCGCCTGGCCGTACGGCCGCCGCGAGGAGTTGCTCGGCGTCTCGGCCCGCGCCGACGGCATCTCGGGCAACGACTCCAAAGCCGAGATCTTCGCCGACGGCGAGCGGCAGATGGCCGTCTGGCTCTACCCGCACGACCCCGATCTGCCCGGGTTGGCCCGCGCCGCCTACCCCGATTCCATGGCCGACGTGTTGAACGAGCACCGGGTCTTCCCCGAGAAGGTCGCGGGCTCCGACCTGACGCTCGACATGATCGGCTACCGGCCCCGCCGCCGCGCCGTGCTAAGCGTCGACGTCGCGGGCAACCCCGGGGAACGCCTCTACGTGAAGGTGCTCCGGCAGCGCTTGTTCGAGGAGGTCGCCCTCCGGCACCGCCTCCTCGCGGACGCGGGCGTCCCGGCGCCCGTCGTCGCCGCCGAGACGTCCGACTGCCTCCTGGTGCTGCGGGAGCTGCCGGGCGTCCCGCTGGCGCGCGCGGTCTTCGAGACCGTCCCGCCGTGCACCGGCGAGCAGCTTGTCGAGCTGCTGGACGCCATGCCCGCCGGCGTGGCGAAGCTGCCGCGGCGTCCGCCCTGGTCGGACTCGGTCGGGCACTACGGCGCGATGGTCACCGGCGCCTTGCCGGCCACCGAGCGCCGGATGGGGTGGCTCGTGCAGGCGATCTCCGCGGGGCTCGCCGGGATACCCGCCGGCGACGAGCCCACGCACGGAGACTTCCACGAGGGCCAACTGCACGTCGCGCGCGGGCGCGTCGTGGGCGTCCTCGACGTGGACACGATCGGCCCCGGCCGCCGCGCCGACGACCTCGCCTGCCTCGTCGCGCACCTGACGACGATCCAGCGCATGAACGGCGAGCAGACCGAGCGCGTGCATCGGCTCATCCGCGACTGGGTGCCGGTGTTCGACGAGCGGGTCGACCCCATCGAGTTGCGCCTGCGGGCCGCGGCCGTGATCATCTCGCTCGCGACCGGCCCCTACCGCGGGCAGGAGCCCGACTGGCAGCGTGAGACCCTCGCGATGCTGGACGCCGCCGAGGCCCTGGTCCGGCAGGTCGCCTGAGCGCCCCGGTGCCTCCGCGGCGCCGGCTCGTCAGCCTCCCGCGCGCGGGCGTCCGGACGAACGTCCGCCCTCCCGGAAGGGCTACGGAATGCGTCCCGGCGAACTCTCCGAAGCCCGCTCGCGAAAAGTGCCTCCGGAGTAGGCTGCCCACATGAGTGGATTGACTGAGTCTGGAACACCGTTTGAGCCGGTGTACGGCCCTGAAGCGCTGAAGGATTTCAAGCCCGAGGAGCAACTCGGTGCGCCGGGCAAGTATCCCTACACGCGGGGCGTATACCCGACCATGTACACCGCCCGCCCGTGGACCATGCGTCAGTACGCCGGCTTCGGCAACGCGCAGGAGTCCAACCAGCGGTACAAGGAGCTCATCGCCAACGGCACGATGGGCCTGTCGGTCGCCTTCGACCTGCCCACGCAGATGGGCCACGACTCCGACGCCCCGATCGCCGAGGGCGAGGTCGGCAAGGTCGGCGTCGCGATCGACTCGATCGAAGACATGCGGATCCTGTTCGACGGCATCGACCTCGGCAAGGTCTCCACGTCGATGACCATCAACGCCCCCGCTGCCGTGCTGCTGCTGCTCTACCAGCTCGTCGCCGAAGAGAACGGGACGCCGGCGGATCAGCTCACCGGCACGATCCAGAACGACGTGCTCAAGGAGTACATCGCCCGCGGCACCTACATCTTCCCGCCGGCCCCGTCGCTGCGGCTGATCTCCGACATCTTCGCGTACTGCCGCGACAACATCCCGAAGTGGAACACGATCTCGATCTCCGGCTACCACATGGCCGAGGCCGGCGCGACGCCGGCCGAGGAGATCGCGTTCACCCTCGCCGACGGCATCGCCTACGTCGAGGCCGCTCAGAAGGCCGGGCTGCACGTCGACGACATCGCGCCGCGCCTGTCGTTCTTCTTCGTGGCCCGCACGACGATCCTCGAGGAGGTCGCGAAGTTCCGCGCCGCCCGTCGCGTCTGGGCGAAGATCATGAAGGAGCGCTTCAACGCCCAGAAGCCGAAGTCGATGATGCTGCGCTTCCACACGCAGACGGCCGGCGTCCAGCTGACCGCGCAGCAGCCCGAGGTGAACATGGTCCGCGTGGCCGTGCAGGCGCTCGCGGCGACCATGGGCGGCACGCAGTCGCTGCACACGAACAGCTTCGACGAGGCCATCGCGCTGCCGACGCAGAAGGCGGCCCGCCTGGCGCTGCGCACCCAGCAGATCATCGCGTTCGAGTCCGACGTCTGCAAGACGGTCGATCCGTGGGCCGGCTCGTACGTCGTCGAGTCGTTGACGGACGCCCTCGAGGCCGAGATCTGGGAGTACATCGCGAAGGTCGACGAGCACGGCGGCGCCGTGAAGGCGATCGAGCAGAGCTACCAGAAGGGCGAGATCGAGGATTCGGCGTTCACCTACGCCACCCAGGTCGACAGCGGCGAGCGCGTCGTCGTCGGCGTCAACCGCTTCCAGATCGACGAGGAGGAGCACTACGAGCCCCTCCGCGTCGACCCGACCATCGGCGATCAGCAGAAGGCCCGCTTGGCCGACCTCCGCTCCCGTCGCGACAACGAGGCCGTCGAGGCCGCGCTCGCGAAGATCAAGGAGGCCGCGCAGGGCGACGAGAACCTGCTCTACCCGATGCGCGAGGCGCTGAAGCTGTCCGCCACGATCGGCGAGGTCTGCAACGCGCTCCGCGACGTCTGGGGCCAGTACCAGCCGAACGACGGCGTGTAAGCCTCTCGTCGGTTCAGCCGTGCGGCCCCCATCCGGTTCCCCGGGTGGGGGCCGCACCGCGTTCCGGACGCCGCCGGCTCGCGTTGCGGTTGGGTGACGAAAGCCGAAAAGAACGCCAGGTGAACTCCTGGGGCCGGGTTACGATGACCGTGCCCCGGACGCAGCCGGGCCTCAGACCACGCATGGAGGCGGCAGTGAAGAAGTCAATGATCGGCGCGGGCCTCGCGTTCGCCCTTGTCCTCGGCGGGTGTGCCACCCCGCCCGGTCAGACCACGACGGCGTCCCCGGGGGGCGCGTCGGCCACCACGGCGGCGACGCAGTCCGACTACCTCGCCTGCATGGTCTCCGACGAGGGCGGCTTCGACGACAAGTCGTTCAACGAGACCACATACAAGGGCATGATGGACGCCAAGGCCCAGCTCGGCATCCAGACGAAGGAGGTGCAGTCCTCCACGGTGGCCGACTACGCGAAGAACGTGCAGGCCATGGTCACCGCGAAGTGCAAGACCATCGTGACCGTCGGGTACGCCCTGGGCGACGCGACCGACAAGGCCGCGAAGGCGAACCCCGACATCAAGTTCGCCATCGTCGACTTCGGCTACGACAAGCCCGCCGACAACGTGAAGGGCCTCACGTTCGACACCGCGCAGCCGTCGTTCCTGGCCGGGTACCTCGCGGCGTCCCTGTCGAAGACCGGCACGGTCGGCACGTACGGCGGCGCGCCGTTCCCCACCGTCACCAGCTTCATGGACGGCTACGCCCGCGGCGTCGACTACTACAACCAGAAGAAGGGCAAGCAGGTCAAGGTCGTCGGGTGGAACCCCGCGAACAAGACCGGCACGTTCATCCCGGGTAACAAGTTCTCCGACGTGGCGGGCGGCAAGCAGCTCGCGAAGAACCTGATCTCGCAGGGCGCCGACGTCATCCTGCCGGTCGCGGGGCCGGCGTCCGAGGGCGGGCTGCAGGCGGCCCAGGAGTCGGGCGGCAAGGTGCTGTCGATGTGGGTCGACTCCGACGGCTACGAGTCGATGCCGAAGTACCGCGCCGTGATCCCGACCTCGGTCGGCAAGGCGATGGATGTCGCGGTGCTCGAGGCGATCAAGGAAGCCAAGGACGGCACGTTCAGCAACAAGACCTACGTGGGCACCCTGGAGAACAAGGGCGTCTACCTCGCGCCGTTCCACGACTTCGACAGCAAGGTGCCGGCCGAGACGAAGGCCGAGCTGGAGCAACTGCAAAGGGACATCATCTCCGGCGCGGTGAAGGTCACCGGCTAGGGCGAACGTCCGCGGCGAGGGGAGGTCCGGGTGGGCCTCCCTTCGCGCGTCCCGGGCGGAGGACCCGCCCGCCTCGTGGAAGGATGCTGGTTGTGGCCGAGCAAGACACCCGGGGGCTCCGGCTCCGTGGCATCACCAAGCGTTTCGGGTCGTTCACCGCGAACGACGCCGTCGACCTGGACGTACGCCCTGGCGAGATCCATTGCCTGCTGGGGGAGAACGGGGCCGGCAAGTCGACGCTGATGAACGTGCTGTACGGGCTGTATCAGCCCGACGGCGGCGAGATCCTCATCGACGGCGCGCCCGTCACCTTCGCCAACCCGAAGCAGGCCATGGCGGCCGGCATCGGCATGGTTCACCAGCACTTCATGCTGGTGGAGGTGTTCACGGTCGCCGAGAACATGGTCCTGGGCCGCGAGGGCGGCCCCCTCCTGAACAAGGACGCCGCCCGCGCCAAGGTGCGCGAGATCGGCCGGCGCTACGGCATGCCGGTCGACCCGGACGCCGTCGTCGAGGAGTTGCCCGTCGGCGTCCAGCAGCGGGTCGAGATCCTGAAGGCCCTCGCCAACGACGCGCGGTTCCTGATCTTCGACGAGCCCACCGCCGTGCTCACGCCGCAGGAGATCGACGAGCTGATGGCCGTCATGACCGCGCTGCGCGACGAGGGCAAGGCGATCGTCTTCATCACCCACAAGCTCCGCGAGGTGCGCGCGATCGCCGACCGCATCACGGTGATGCGGCGCGGGCGCATCGTCGGGCACGCCGAGCCGCACACCTCCGAGGCCGACCTCGCCGAGCTCATGGTCGGCCGGGCCGTCGATCTGCGGGTGGCGAAGGAGCCCGCGGAGGCGGGCGGCGTCCGGCTGGCGGTGGAGGATCTGCGGGTCGCGAACGCCGCGGGCGGCGTCGTGGTCGACGGGGTCAGCTTCGAGGTGCGCGGGGGAGAGATCCTCTGCGTGGCGGGCGTCCAGGGCAACGGGCAGTCCGAACTCGCGGACGCCCTCCTCGGCAACATCGCGCCCCTGTCGGGGTCGATCACGCTCGACGGGGCGTCCATCGCGAAGGCGACGCCGCGCGACACCATCCGGGCCGGGATGGGTTTCGTGCCCGAGGACCGGGAGGACGACGGCTTCGTCGCCCCCTTCACGATCGCCGAGAACCTCGTGCTCAACCGCGCCGGCGGGCCGCCGTTCGCGCGGGGCCTCGCGCTGAACCTGCCGGCGATCCAGGACAACGCGGAGCGGCTGCGGCAGGAGTTCGACATCCGCGCCCAGTCCATCGAAGACCCGGTGAGTTCGCTGTCGGGCGGCAACAAGCAGAAGGTCGTCCTGGCGCGCGAGCTGTCGCGCGACCTGTCGGTGCTCGTCGCCAGCCAGCCCACGCGCGGGGTCGACGTGGGCGCGATCGAGTTCCTGCACCGCCGCATCCTCGCCGAGCGCGACAAGGGCACGGCGGTCGTGCTGGTCTCGACCGAACTCGACGAGGTGGAGGCGCTGGCCGATCGTGTGCTCGTGATGTTCCGCGGCAAGGTCGTCGGGGTCGTCGGACCCGAGACGCCCCGCGACGTGATGGGCCTGATGATGGCCGGCGTCGGCTACGAGGAGGCGGTCCGCTCGGCCGGCGACGGCACGTCGGCCGCCGACGCCCCGCGCTCAGCCCCGGACGCCCCCGGCGAGTCCGCGAAGGAGAACCGATGAGCACAGCGACCACGGCGCCGCGGCGTCCGACCTGGTGGCAGGCGCATGGCCGCGCGTGGGTCGTGACCGTCGCCTCGTTCGTGCTGGCCCTGCTGGTCGGCGCGATCCTCATGGTCGTCTCCGACCCCGACGTCATCACCCAGTACGCCTACCTCTTCACTGCGCCCGGCCTGCCGCTCGGGGCGAGCTGGGCCAAGGTCGCGGGCACGTACTCGGCGCTGGTGGTCGGTGCGGTCGGCTCGCCAGGGGCCCTCGCCGCGACGGCCGGGGCCGCCGCCCCGCTGATCTGCGCGGGGCTCGGCGTCGGCCTCGCCTTCCGCACCGGGCTGTTCAACATCGGCGCCCAGGGCCAAGCGATCCTCGGGTCGATCGGGGCGTCGTATGTGGGCTTCGCCCTCCACCTGCCCCCGGTGCTGCACCTGATCGTCGCCCTGTTGGGCGGCCTGGTCGCCGGGGCGTTCTGGGGCGGGATCGTCGGGTTCCTCAAGGCCCGCACCGGGGCACATGAGGTGATCGTGACGATCATGCTGAACTACGTGGCGTCCATGCTGCTGAGCTGGCTGCTGCTCACGCCCGCGTTCCTGCGGCCGGGCCGCGACGACCCGCTCGCCCCCGAGATCGACGCGACGGCGGCGTTCCCGGTGATCTACCAGCAGTTCCACGTCGGCTTCCTGGTCGCGCTGCTCGCGGCGGCGGCCACGTGGTGGATCCTCGACCGCTCGACCATCGGCTTTCGGATGCGCGCCGTCGGCGCCAACCCGCACGCCGCCGGCACCGCCGGCATGAGCGTGGCGAACACGACCATCATCGCGATGGTGCTCTCGGGCCTGCTGTGCGGGCTCGCCGGCGTCCAGGCGGCGCTCGGCCCGGGCGCCGACCTCGTCGCCACGCCGCTGTCGCTCGGGCTCGTCGGGTCGGTCGGCTTCGACGCGATCACCGTCGCGCTGCTGGGGCGCAGCAAGCCGCTGGGCATCGTGTTCGCGGGCCTGCTGTTCGGCGGCCTGCATTCCGGCGGCCTGGCGATGCAGAGCCTCGCGGGCACGCCGCTCACGCTGTCGACCGTGCTGCAGGCGCTGATCGTGCTGTTCGTGGCCGCGCCGGCCCTGGTCAGCGCGCTGGTCCCGAAGCTGCGGCCCCCGAAGCAGACGTCCCTCGTCGGAGGTGAGGCATGAGCACGCTCGCCGCGTCGGCTGCCGGTCAGGTCATCCAGCTCGACTATCACGAATCCCGGGACGCCCGCCGCGCCCGCCTGTCGACCGGCGTCCTGCTCGGGCTGCTCGGGCTGCTGCTCGCGTGGCTCGCCACCCGGACGTCCGGGGACGCCGGCTACGCCCTCTCCAGCCCCTTCGACGCCGTCCAGTTGCCCACGGTGACCCTGCCCGGCGTCCCGACGGTCGTGGTGTCCGCGGTCGTCGCGCTGGTCGCGGCCGCCGTCTACCTCACCGGACGCCTCCACGGCCGCGCCCTCGCGGCCGTCGGCACCCTGGCCGGGCTCTTCGTCGCGCTGGGCGCGGTGACGTGGGCGGCGGCCGGCAGCGCGTTCCCGTTCCCGGTGAGCAACCAGCTCACGGGCACGGTCGCCCTGGCGACCCCGCTCGTGTTCGGCGCGCTGTGCGGCGTCCTGTGCGAGAACGCGGGCGTGGTGAACGTGTCGATCGAGGGCCAGTTCCTCGTCGCCGCGTTCACGGCCGGGGTCGTGGGCTCGGTGACCGGCTCGATCCCGGTCGCCCTCGTCGCCGCGGTGGTCTCCGCGGTCGCGATGGCCGCCCTGCTCGCCGTGTTCTCGATCAAGTACCTCGTCGACCAGGTCGTGCTGGGCGTCGTGCTGAACCTGCTGGCGTCCGGCATCACGGGCTTCCTGTTCGACCAGCTCGTGCAGCCGAACTCGGGCGACCTCAACGTGGCCCCGACGATGCCGACGATCGGGATCCCCGGCCTGTCGGCGATCCCGCTGCTCGGGCCGGTGTTGTTCAACCAGACGATCCTGGTCTACCTGGCCATGGTGTCGGTCGCGCTCGTGGCCTTCCTGCTGTACCGCACCCGCTGGGGGCTGCGCGTGCGGTCGGTCGGCGAGCATCCGGACGCCGCCGACACGGTGGGCATCTCGGTGCGGGGCATCCGCTGGCAGGCCGTGCTCGCGGGCGGCGTGTTCGCGGGACTGGGCGGGGCGTTCTTCACGATCGGCTCCACGGGCGGCTTCATCAAGGACATCACGGTCGGCAACGGCTTCATCGCGTTGGCCGCGTTGATCATGGGCCGCTGGCGTCCGGTGCGCGCCGCGCTGATGGCGGTGTTCTTCGGGTTCGTGACGCAGCTGGCGTCCCAACTGCAGACGCTGGAGACGCCGATGCCGACCCAGTTCCTGCTGATGCTGCCGTACGTCGCGACGATCGTGGCGGTCGCCGGCCTCATCGGACGCAGCCGCGGCCCGGCGGCCGACGGCGTCCCCTACACCAAGTGACGCGCGGCCCCGCGCCGGGCGTAGCCTCCACCCATGCGTGACATCGACTGGGACGCCCTGCGCACGTCCGCCGCGGACGTCGCCGGGCGCGCCTACGCGCCCTACTCCGACTACCGGGTGGGCGCGGCGGCCCTCGCGGACGACGGCCGCGTCGTCACGGGGTGCAACGTCGAGAACGCCGCGCTGGGCGTCGCGCTGTGCGCCGAGTGCGGGCTGATCTCGTCGCTCGTGGCCGGCGGCGGCGGACGCCTCGTCGCGTTCGTGTGCGTGAACGGCCCCGGCGACGTGATCATGCCGTGCGGGCGCTGCCGGCAGCTCCTGTGGGAGCACGGCGGGGCCGACCTGTTGATCGAGACGCCGGCGGGCGTCCGGACGATGGCCGACGTCCTGCCGCTGGCGTTCGGCGCCGACGACCTGAGAGAGGGGCAGGGACGATGAGCCTGGACATCGAACGGATCCGCGCGTTGCCGAAGGTGACGCTGCACGACCACCTGGACGGCGGGCTGCGCGCGCAGACCGTCGTCGAACTCTCCGCCGAGGCCGGCCACGCGCTGCCCACCACCGACCCGGACGCCCTGGCCGACTGGTTCTTCGAGGCCGCCGACTCGGGCTCGCTGGTGCGCTACCTGGAGACGTTCGAGCACACGATCGCCTGCATGCAGACCGCCGCCCACCTGCGCCGGGTCGCCCGCGAGTTCGTCGAGGATCAGTCCGCCGACGGCGTCGTCTACGCCGAGGCGCGGTGGGCGCCCGGCCAGCACACGGCCGGCGGGCTGAGCGTCGGCGAGGCGGTCGACGCGGTCCGTGACGGCATGGCCGAGGGCATGGACGCGGCCGCGCGCGCCGGGCGGCCGATCGTCGCGCGGCAGATCGTGACGTCGATGCGGCACGGGACGCCGCGTCCGGACATCGCGTCCCTCGCCGTCGACCGGCGCGACGACGGCGTGTGCGGCTTCGACATCGCGGGCGCGGAGGCGGGGTACCCGCCGAGCCTGCACGCGGCGTCCTTCGACTACCTGAGACGGCACAACGTGCCGTTCACGATCCACGCGGGGGAGGCGTTCGGGGTCGCCTCGATCTGGGAGGCCGTGCAGCTGTGCGGGGCGTCGCGCATCGGGCACGGCGTCCGGCTGGTGGAGGACATCGCGCGGACGGCGTCCGGGTACGAGCTGGGCGAGGTCGCGACCTACGTGCGCGACCGCCGCATCCCGCTGGAGCTGTGCCCGAGCTCGAACGTGCAGACGGGCATCTGCGACTCCGTCCGGACGCACCCGTTCGGGCTGCTGGCCGCCCTGCGGTTCCGGGTGACGGTGAACTGCGACAACCGCCTGATGAGCCGGACGACGCTGAGCCGCGAACTCGCCCTGCTCGCGGACGCCTTCGACTTCACGCTGAAGGACCTGCGCTGGTTCACCCTGAACGCGGCCAAGAGCGCCTTCTACCGCTACGACCGCCGCCGCGCGCTCGTGGAGGACGTGATCGTGCCCGGCTTCCGGGCGGCGGGCTGAGGAGGGGGCCGCCCCGCCACCGACGATAGGGTGGGGATCATGACAACGATCCTCGCCTGCGCGGCCTGGCCGTACGCCAACGGTCCGCGCCACATCGGCCACGTGAGTGGCTTCGCCGTGCCCTGCGACGTCTTCGCGCGCTACCAGCGAATGCAGGGCAACGACGTGTTGATGGTGTCGGGGACCGACGAGCACGGCACCGCGATCCAGGTGAAGGCCGACTCCGAGGGCCTCAGCGCCCGCGAGACCGCCGACAAGTACCACCGCGTCATCGCCGAAGACCTGCAGGGCCTCGGCCTCTCCTACGACCTGTACACCCGCACGACGACGCTGAACCACCGGGCGGTCGTCCAGGAGCTGTTCCGGGCGCTGTACGACAACGGCTACGTGACCACGAAGGTGACGATGGGCGCGATCAGCCCGTCGACCGGCCGCACGCTCGCCGACCGCTACATCGAGGGCACGTGCCCGATCTGCGGCTACGACGGCGCCCGCGGCGACCAGTGCGACAACTGCGGTAACCAGCTCGACCCGATCGACCTGAAGGACCCGCACAGCCGCATCAACGGCGAGGTGCCGGACTTCGTCGAGACCGAGCACTTCTTCCTCGACCTGCCGGCTCTCGCCGACCAGTTGCAGGCGTGGCTGGCCGACCGGGAGGACTGGCGTCCGAACGTCATCCGGTTCAGCCGGGAGTTCGCCAAGGACCTGAAGCCGCGCGCGATCACGCGCGACCTGGACTGGGGCGTCCCGATCCCGCTGCCGAAGTGGGAGAACGAGCCGATGAAGCGCATCTACGTGTGGTTCGACGCGGTCATCGGGTACCTGTCGGCGTCCGTCGAATGGGCGCGCCGCAGCGGCGACCCGGACGCCTGGAGGCGGTTCTGGACCGAGGGCAACGAGTCCTTCTACTTCATGGGGAAGGACAACATCACCTTCCACACGGTGATCTGGCCGGGCATCCTCACCGGCGCGAACGGGGAGGGTAGCCGCGGCGGCGAGCCGAGCGCGTTCGGGCGCCTCGACCTGCCGACGGAGATCGTGAGCAGCGAGTTCCTCACGATGTCGGGCTCGAAGTTCTCCACCTCGCGCAACAAGGTGATCTACGTGCGCGACTTCCTCGCCGAGTTCGGGCCGGACGCCCTGCGCTACTTCATCGCGGTCGCGGGCCCCGAGAACCAGGACACGGACTTCACGTGGGACGAGTTCGTCCGGCGCATCAACTTCGAGCTCGCCAACGAGTGGGGCAACCTGGTGAACCGCTCGATCTCGATGGCCTACAAGAACGTCGGCGCGATCCCCGAGGCGACCAAGCCTGAGCCGGTGGACGCCGAGCTGCTCGAGGCGTCCCGGGCCGCCTTCGAGACCGTGGGCGAACTGCTGGGCCGCTGCCGGTTCAAGCAGGCGATCAGCGAGGCGATGCGGGTGGTCGGGCTCGCGAACAAGTACATCTCCGACTGTGAGCCCTGGAAGCTCAAGGACGATCCGGAGCGCCGCGACACGGTCCTGGCCACCGCGCTGCAGGCCGTCGCCGACTGCAACACGCTGCTGACTCCGTTCCTGCCGCATGCGGCGCAGAAGGTGTTCGAGGCGCTCGGCGGCGAGGGCGTGTGGGCCGCGCAGCCCGAACTGGTGGAGGTCGACGAGGAGGGCGGGCCGGGCTACCCGGTGCTCCGCGGCGACTACGTGCACCAGCAGGCGCGGTGGGAGTCGATCCCGCTGAAGCCCGGCACGCCGCTGGCCAAGCCGACGCCGATCTTCCGCAAGCTTGACGAGAAGCTGGGAAAGACGGGGCCGGCCTGGGCGCCGGTCGCCTGAGAATCGCCCGGCGGCAACCATGAGCGATCACCCCGTCGCACCTGTCGAAGCCATCGACCGCGCCTTGCGGCTCTTGGACGCCCTCGCTCGCGCCGGCGCCGACGGCGCGACGCTGGCCGAGCTGTCGGCGTCCGAGCAGTTGAACAAGTCCACCGCCTACCGCGCGCTGGCGACCCTGCGCGCCCGCGGGTTCTGCACCCAGCAGGGCGGGAACGGCCACTACGTGCTCGGCGCCGCCGCGATCGGGCTGGGGGACTCCTTTTACTCCGACGTCAGCCTGAGGACGCTGTTGCATCCCGCGATCCTCGCGCTCTGCCGCGAGGTGGACGAGCTGGTGCACCTCGGCGTCCTGGCGGGGGACCAGGTGGTGTACCTCGACAAGGTCGAGCCGGAGCGGTCGATCCGCGTGTGGTCGCGGGTCGGGCAGACCGTGCCGGCGGCGACGAGTTCGCTCGGCCGGGCCGTGCTGTCGCGCATCTGCGACAGCGTCGACCAGCTTCCGCCCTACCTGGCGGGGCTGCCGGCGTCCCAGCGGCCCGAACCGGCTCGCCTGTGGCGGATGCTGCAGGACGCCCGCCGGCGCGGCTTCGCGACGGAGTGGGGAGAGAACCAGCCGGGGGTGGCCTGCCTGGGCGTCCCGGTGTTGCGGGGCATCTCGGCCGTGGCCGCGATCAGCGTGACCGCCCCGGCGGAGCGCATGACGGCCGAGCGGTGCGACGAGCTGGCCGGCGTCGTCGGTGAGCTGGTGCCGCGGTTCCTGCCCTCGGGCCTGACGATTCCGCCGTTGGGCGGCAACTGAGTGCACTTTCGCCGCAACCGTTGCCGAGGCGTCCGGACGAGGGCAGACTGTGTTTTGAACAGCGCGCCGGGGTGTTTCTCCTGGCGAAACGACTCAGAGACGAGGTACGAGTGAGCGACCGTTTGAACCATGCGAACCTCCCCGAGGGGCACCTCATCGGGGCGGCGGCGCCGCAGCGGACGGGCATCGTCCACTTCGGGCTCGGCAACTTCCACCGGGCGCACCTGGCGGTGTACACCGCCAAGGCGCTGGCCGAGGAGCCGGGCGACTGGGGCATCGTCGGCATCGCGAACCGCTCCCACCGCGTCGTCGACGCGATGGAGGCTCAGGAGCACCTGTATTCGATCCTCACGCTCGACCCGGCCGGCGAGGAGGTCGGCGTCGTCGACGTGCACCGGCGCACGTTCGTGGCGGCGGAGGATGGCCCGCAGGTGCTCGAGGCGATCGCCGACCCGGCCCACAAGATCCTGACGCTGACGATCTCGGAGGCGGGCTACCACCTCAACTCGCGCACGAACGAGCTGGAGACCTCCTCGCCCGACATCGCCGCCGACCTGGCCAACCCGGGCGAGCCGAAGACCCCGCTGGGCCTCATCGCCGAGGGGCTCGTGCGGCGCTTCGAGGCGAACCAGGCCCCGATCACCGTGCTCTCGTGCGACAACCTCGTCAGCAACGGCAACACGACGAAGGCGGCCGTCGGGCAGTACCTGGAGGCGTCCGGGGCGTCGGAGGCGATGCGCGCCTGGCTGGCCGAGAACGTGACGTTCCCGAACGCGATGGTCGACAGGATCGTCCCCGGGCCGACCGACGACACGAAGGCCGCGGTCGAGCGCATCCTGGGCGTCGAGGACGCCTGCCCCGTCCCCGCCGAGCGCTTCACGATGTGGGTGATCCAGGATCACTTCGCCGCGGGGCGTCCGAAGTGGGAGGCCGGCGGCGCGATCTTCACCGAGGAGGTCGAGAAGTACGAGCTCGTCAAGCTGCGCCTGCTGAACGGCTCGCACTCGCTGATCGCCTACCTGGGCGCGCTCGACGGGCGCGACACGATCCCGGCGTCGCGGGCCCAGCAGTTCGTCGCCGACTGCGTGCGCGCGGCCATCGAGAACGAGTACCTGCCGAGCATCCCGCTGCCCGACGGCTTCGACGCCCCCGCCTACATCGAGAGCCTGTTCGACCGCTGGAACAACACGGCCCTCGGCGACAAGACGTTCCGCGTCGGCTCCGACGGCTCCACGAAGCTCGTGCAGCGCGTGCCCGAGCCGGCCGTCCTGATGCTCGACCGCGGCGAGGTGCCGCAGCAGCTCGCCCTGACCGTCGCGGGCTGGATCTGCTGCGTCGTGCCCCCGGCCGGGTTCCAGCCCGGCCCCATCGCGGACGCCATGGCCGAGCCGGCGAAGGAGCGGCTGCTCGCCGCGACCCAGGACGCCACCGACGTGCGCTCGCACGTCACCGCGATCATGACCGGCGGCTTCTTCCCCGACGCCCTCGCCGCCCACCCCGAGTTCACCGACCGCGTCGTCGAGTTCTGCGAGGCCATCGTCAACGACGGCGTCCGGGCCGCCGCCCAACTCGCGCTCGCGCCCAGCCATTTCTGAGGAGAGAGAACAACGATGAAAGCCCTGATGATCCACGGCAAGGACGACATCCGCCTCGACGAGGTGCCGACGCCCGAGCCCACCGGCGACCAGGTCCGCGTGAAGATGGCCTTCGGCGGCATCTGCGGGTCCGACCTGCACTACTACTTCGAGGGGAAGAACGGCGAGTTCGTCGTCCGGGAGCCGCTGTGCCCCGGGCATGAGATGTCGGGCACCGTCGACCTCGACCCGTCGGGGGAGTACGAGCCGGGCACGCCGGTGACGTTCCACCCCGCGACGTTCGGCACCCCCGAGGAGGGGCTGGAGGACAAGCCGAACCTGTGGCCGAACGGCGCCTACCTGGGCAGCGCGTCCACGTGGCCGCACACCCAGGGTGCGATGAGCGAGTACTACCTGTTCGACAAGAGCCAGCTGCGGCGCCTGCCCGAGGGGCTCTCGCTGAAAGACGCGGCCCTCGCCGAGCCGTTGGCCGTCGGGCTGCACGCGATCAAGATCGCGGGCGGCGTCGAGGGCAAGAAGGTGCTCGTGTCGGGGTCGGGCCCGATCGGGCTGCTGCTGGTCGCGGCGGCGGTCTCGCTCGGGGCCGCCGAGGTGACGGCCACCGACGTGCTGGACGGCCCGCTGGAGCGGGCGGCGTCCGTGGGGGCGACGCGGACGATCAACGTGACGGCCGAGCAGATCCCCGCGCTGACGTACGACGTGGCGTTCGAGGCGTCCGGGGTGCCGGTGGCGATCACGCCGGTGATGGCGGCCGTCCGGCGGGCCGGCACGGTCGTGCAGGTCGGGATGCTGCCGGACGAGCCGCGTCCGATCAACCTGGCCGCGTTCGTGTCCAAGGAGATCACCTACCACGGCACGTTCCGGTTCAGCGACGAGGTCGACCAGGCCGTCGAGATGCTGGCCAGCGACCCGCGCATCGCGGGGGTCGTCACGCATGTGATCCCGGCGGAGGACGCCGTGGAGGCGTTCGAGACCGCGAAGAACTCCCAGATCTCCGGCAAGGTGCTCGTCGAGCTCTGGGGCTGAGACCCGGCCATCCTGGCCACCCGCAGGCCGCCGCGGCGGCGTCCCTCGCGCAGGGGCGCCGCCGCGGCGCATATGCGCTAGTCGGACGCCTCCGTCTGCCGCGCGTAGCGCGACGCCAGCGCGGAGCAGGCCATGAGCTGGGCCTGGTGGAAGATCATCAGCGGCAGCATGATGAGCCCGATCGGCTGGCCGGCGAAGAGCACGGTCGCCATCGGCAGCCCGGACGCCAGCGACTTCTTCGTGCCGCAGAACTGGATCGCGATGGCGTCCTCGCGGTTGAAGCCCGCCCAGCGGGCGACGTGCCACGACAGCCACAGCACGGCGGCGAGCACGACGAGGCAGACGGCGACGACCACGGCGATGTCGCGCGGGCCGACCATGGACCAGATGCCCTCGCGGATGCCGGCGGAGAAGGCCGAATACACGACGAGCACGATCGAGCCCTGGTCGACGAGCTTCAGCTTCTTGTGCCGGGCGACGAAGTCGGCGGTCCACCGGCGGGAGAGTTGGCCGATGACGAACGGCACGAGGATCTGCCCGACGATGTCGAGGATCGAGTCGAGGCCCACGTCGGCGTGGCCGGTCGTGTTCATGAGCGCGATCGTGAGCAGCGGGGTGAGGAAGACCCCCAACAGGTTGGACGCCGACGCGCTCACGATCGCCCCGGCGACGTTGCCGCGCGCGATGGAGGTGAAGTTGATCGAGCTCTGCACGGTGGAGGGGCACAGGGTCACGAACAGCAGCCCGGCGTACAGGTCGGGGGAGAGCACGCCGGGCGACAGGAACCCCAACAGCAGCCCGATCAGGGGGAACAGCACGAACGTGAACGCGAGGATCGTGAGGTGCAGCTTGTAGTGGCGCAGCCCGTCGAGCGCCTCGCGCGGGTGGAGCCGGGCGCCGTAGAGGAAGAAGAGGATGAAGATCGCGATTCGCGTCGCCCATTCCAGGATCGGGATGCCGACGCCGCGCGCCGGCAGCAGGGACGCCGTGACTGCGGCCGCGATGATCGCCAGGAGAAACCGGTCGATCCGGATTTTGCCGCGCGCTGCCATGGCGGCCACCCTAGTGGCATGCCGTTGATTCCCGTGACCGAGCCCGCGGACGTCCGGTTGCGCGACTACGTGTCGCTGAGGGACGCCTCCCTGCGGCGGTCACTGGAGACCGAGCGCGGCCTGTTCATCGCCGAGGGCGAGAAGGTGATCCGCCGGGCGGTGGAGGCCGGGCACCGGCCGCGGTCGTTCCTGCTGGCGGAGCGGTGGCTGGCGGGGCTCGCCGACGTGCTGGCGCGCCATCCTGAGGCGCCGGTGTACGTCGTGACCGAGGCGCTGGCGGAGCGGGTGACGGGGTTCCACGTGCATCGGGGGGCGCTGGCCTCGCTGGAGCGCGGGGAGCCGGCGTCGATGGGGGATCTGCTGGGGCTGAGCCGGCTGGTCGTGGCGGAGGACATCGTCGACCACACGAACGTGGGGGCGATCATCCGGAACGCGGCGGGGCTCGGGTGGGACGGCGTCCTGCTGGCGCCGCGGGCCGCCGACCCGCTGTACCGGCGGGCGATCAAGGTGTCGATGGGGACGGTGTTCTCGCTGCCGTGGGCCCGCATCGACGACTGGGAGGCGGCGGTGCCGGCGCTGCGGGCGTCCGGGTTCACGGTGGCCGCGCTCGCGCTGAGCGAGGGGGCGGTGACGCTGGAGGAACTCGTGGGCCGCGGGCGTCCGGAGAAGCTGGCGCTGCTCGTCGGCACCGAGGGGGCCGGGCTGTCGGAGCGGTGGGTGCGGGAGGCGGACGTCGTCGTCCGGATCCCCATGGAGCACGGCGTCGACTCCCTGAACGTCGCCGCCGCGACCGCGGTGGCGTGCTGGGCGTTGCGCTAGCGAGGGGGCGTCCGGGCGTCCGGGTGGCAGACGGACGCCGGCGGCGTCCACCGGGCTCGACGGACGCCCGCGGCGTCAGTCGTCGGCAGCCGCCTTGCGCGGCGACACCGGCCAGTCGGCGGGGTAGAGGTGCGCGACGGCGGCCTGCCGCTCGTCGAGCTTGCGACGCGACCGCGAGCTGAGCCGGTCGCCGAAGACGGTGCCGTTCAGGTGGTCGGTCTCGTGCTGCAGGCAGCGGGCGAGGAACCCGGCGCCCTCGACGGTGACCGGCTCGCCCCAGACGTCGACGCCGGTGCAGGTGGCCTTGTCGGGGCGGGCGAGGCTCTCGTAGGCGCCCGGGAACGACAGGCAGCCCTCCTCGCTGGCCTCGAGGTTGCGCTCCTTGCCGGTGGGGAGCGTGACGGTCGGGTTGCAGATGGCCCCGTGGTGGATCTTGTTGTCGTCGTCGGGGCACTCGAAGACGAACAGCGCGAGGTCGAGGCCCACCTGCGTGGCCGCGAGCCCGACGCCCTGGGCGGCGCGCATGGTCGCGAACATGTCGCGGGCGAGCTGCCGGAGCTCGTCGTCGAACTCGGTCACCGGGCGCGTCTGCTCGTGCATGACGGGCTCACCCCACCGGGTGATGGGCAACACCTTCCCACCCTGCCGCAGATCGTCGTCGCCCATGAGCTCCCTCTCCTCGCCGCCGTGAAACGCCGGGACCGCCGGTGCGGCGTCCCGAGCAACCTGACCATTCTGGCACGCTGAGGAGCGTGACCGAGACGCTGCCCGACCCGTTCGGGGCCCTGCTGCGCTCGTACCGTGTCCACCTGGACGCCGAGCGGCACCTGTCGCCGCACACCGTCCGGGCGTACGAGGGGGACCTGGCGGACCTGGCCTGGTTCGCGTTGGGGGAGGGCGTCACCGCGTGGACGGGCGTCGACCTGCGGACGCTGCGCCGCTGGCTCGCCGGCCAGCACGAGCGCGGAGCCGAGCGGGCGTCCCTGTCGCGGCGGGCGACGGCCGCGCGGGTGTTCTTCGCGTGGGCGTCCCGGACGGGCGCGCTTCCGGGCAACCCGGCGTCCGGGTTGCGCTCACCCAAGCCGGCCCGCGCGCTGCCGCCGACGCTCGACCGCGGCGTCGCCACGGAGCTCTTCGCGCACCTGGACGCCCGCGTGGCCGACGCGGACACGGACGCCGACGTCGCGATCGCCCTGCGCGACAGCGCGATCGTGGAGATGCTGTACAGCAGCGGCATGCGGGTGTCGGAGCTGTGCGGGCTGACGGAGGCGTCCGTGGATTGGGAGCGCGGCCTCGTCCGGGTGCGCGGCAAGGGCGACAAGGAGCGCTCCGTGCCGCTCGGCGGCCCGGCCCGGCGGGCGCTCGAGGCCTGGCTGGACGCCCGCCCATTGCTCGCCGCCCCCGCCGAGGACGCCGTCTTCGTCGGGCGCCGGGGCGCGCGGATCGACCAGCGCGTCGTCCGCAGGGTGGTGCACGCGGCTCTCGCCGCCGTCCCGGACGCCCCCGACCTCGGCCCCCACGGGCTGCGCCACGCCATGGCGACCCACCTGCTCGAGGGCGGCGCAGACCTGCGCAGCGTGCAGGAGATGCTCGGCCACTCCTCGCTCGCGACCACGCAGATCTACACCCACGTGACCAACGAACGACTGCGGGACGCCTTCCGCCAGGCCCACCCGCGGGCGTAGGGGCCCCCTCACCACAGCCCCTGCGGGTCGACGGCTTTGCCGCCCAGCTTCGTGCCGAAGTGCAGGTGGCACGCCGTGCTCCACCCCGTGCTGCCGACCCAGCCGACGACCTGCCCGCGGCGCACGCGTTCGCCGGCCCGCACCCCGTACCCCTGGGCGTGCAGGTAGCTCGTGCTGAGCGACGCGCCGCCCCGCGGGGCGTGGTCGACGACCAGCCGCCACCCACCGGAGGAGTCGTAGCCCATGTGCGACACGACCCCGTCGGCTGCCGCCCTGATCGGCGAGCCGCAGCGCGCGCCCATGTCGACCCCCGCGTGCAGCCGCCACACCTTGAAGATCGGATGCAACCGCATGCCGAAGCGCGAACCCACCGCGGCGCTCACCGGGCGCGCCAACGGCCCCCCGGACGACCGCGTCGCCCCCACCGCCGGCATCTCGGCCGCCGCCTCCAGCATCTGTCTGGCCAGCCGCAGCTCGGCCCGCGCCCGGGCGCGGGCGGCCGCCGCGTCCGGCAGCAGTCGCACCTGCGCCCCCGACAGCAGGCTCAGCGGATCGAGGTACTCCTCGCCCCGCTTGAGCCCCCAGTGGAGGCACTGCCCGCCGGGGCAGGAATGCCCGGACGCCAGCCGCCCCACCACCTGCCCCGCCGTCACCGACTGCCCGACCCGCACGGACGCCTCCACCGGCTCCAACGTCGTGCGCAGCTCGCCGTGGCTCACCACGACGACGCCCCGCCCGGCGAGCACCCCCGCGAACGTGATGACCCCCGCCGCCGGCGCCCGGACCGCACCCCCGGGGCCCGCTAGCAGATCGACCCCGCGGTGCCCGACCCCCCAGCGCAACTCGGGCGGGTCGAAGCTCCGCGCCACCCGCCCGGGCACGGGCGCCGTGCCCGCCAGCCCCGACGCCGCCGGCGCCCCGGCGACCAGCGCCCCCGCCGCCAGGGCCGTCGCCAGCGCCCACGCGGCCGCCCCCCTCTGTACTCTGCCCATGACACCTCCTCACCCATCACTATGGGGAGGCCGTGTCACCGCTTGTCAGCAGGGTTTCGACCGCCTCGGCGGGCCGAGAAGAGCCCCGCCCGCGTCCCTCCGCTGTCGCGCGCCGGGGCCGGGGGCGTCCTGGGCCGTCACGGCGTTTTGAAGCGAGGCCCACCAGGGCCGTAGAATGCCCTCAGCGGCCCGGCCGATCCGGGTCGACTTCGCATGCGGTCTTACCACCCAGGTGGGCCGGCTCCGTGGTCCCCGCAAGGGGCGGGGCTCGGCGTCCGCATCAGGCGGGCCGAAGGTTTCGGCTCGAACAACCCACAGCGGTGGGCCGCTCGCGCGTGCGCGAGGCGTCCGCTGCGCAGAAAGGAACGGCCATGGCCGTCGTCACCACGCGTCAGCTGCTCGAGGCCGGTGTCCACTTCGGGCACCAGACCCGTCGTTGGAACCCGAAGATGAAGAAGTTCATCTTCAGCGAGCGCAACGGCATCTACATCATCGACCTGCAGCAGTCGCTCACCTACATCGACAACGCCTACAAGTTCGTCCGGGAGACCGTCGCCCGCGGCGGCCAGATCCTGTTCGTCGGCACCAAGAAGCAGGCCCAGGAGGCCATCGCCGAGCAGGCCACGCGCGTCGGCATGCCGTACGTGAACCAGCGCTGGCTGGGCGGCATGCTCACCAACTTCGGCACGATCTCCAAGCGCATCGGCAAGATGAAGGAGCTCGAGGCCATCGACTTCACCAACGTCGCCGCGTCCGGCCTCACCAAGAAGGAGCTCCTCGGCGAGGAGCGCAAGAAGGAGAAGCTGGAGAAGACCCTCGGCGGCATCCGCGACATGGGCAAGCTGCCCCAGGCGATCTGGGTGGTCGACACCAAGAAGGAGCACCTGGCCATCGACGAGGCGCGCAAGCTGCGCATCCCGATCGTCGGCATCCTCGACACGAACTGCGATCCCGACGAGGTCGACTACGCCATCCCCGGCAACGACGACGCGATCCGCTCCGTGGCGCTGCTGACCCGCATCGTGGCCGACGCCGCCGCCGAGGGCCTGCTGGCCCGCTCGCAGGGCAACGCTCAGGCCGGCGAGACCGCCGAGCCGATGGCCGACTGGGAGCGCGAGCTCCTGGGCGCGGCCGCGGTCGAGCAGACGACCTCCGAGGCGGAGGCCGTCGAGGGGTCCGACGCGCAGGGCAACCAGCTCGCCGACCAGGTCGAGGGCGCCGCGGCCGAGACCGCCGCCCTGGAGCAGGATCCAGCGGCCGAGGCTGCTGCCGAGTCGGCCGGCGCGCCCGAGGGTGCCGCCGCGGCCGAGGCCGCGGCGTCCGAGACCGAAGCCAAGTAATCCCGCGCGAGCACGCGCGATCCGACCACAAGAACGGGAAGCAACCATGGCTATCACTGCCGCTGATGTGAAGAAGCTGCGCGACCAGACCGGCGCCGGAATGATGGACGCCAAGAAGGCCCTCACCGAGGCCAACGGCGACTTCGAGGCCGCCACCGAGCTGCTGCGCGTCTCGGGCGCCGCGAAGGTGTCCCAGCGCTCCGACCGCGAGGCCAGCAACGGCCTCGTCGCCGGCAAGGGCACCACGCTCATCCAGCTCGGCGCCGAGACCGACTTCGTCGCCAAGAACGCCGAGTTCACCGCCCTCGCCGACCAGATCGTCGAGGCCGTGGACGCTGCCGGTGCGGCCGACGTGGAGGCCGCGAAGGCCGCCACGCTGGCGTCCGGCAAGACGGTCGCGGACGCCGTCGGTGAGCTGTCCGCGAAGATCGGCGAGAAGCTGGAACTGGCCGCCGCCGTGCACTACGACGAGCCGGTCGCGCTCTACCTCCACCGCCGCAGCCAGGACCTGCCGCCGCAGGTCGGCGTGCTCGTCGAGTACACGGGCGAGGGCGCCGACGAGTTCGTCCGGAGCATCTGCATGCAGATCGCCGCGATGAGCCCGCGCTGGGTGACCCGCGACGAGGTCCCGGCCGACGTCGTGGAGAAGGAGCGCCACGTCGCCGAGCTGACCGCGAAGGAGGAGGGGAAGCCCGAGAAGATCATCCCGCGCATCGTCGACGGCCGCCTGAACTCCTTCTACAAGGAGGTTTGCCTCATCGAGCAGCCCTCGGTCTCCGACGACAAGAAGACCGTCCGCCAGCTGCTGAAGGACAACGGCGTCACGGTGAAGCGGTTCGCCCGCTTCTCCGCCGGCGCGTGAGTTTCGTCCGACGCATCTACTAGAGTGAAGTGCGCCGCGGCCCCCGGGGTCGCGGCGCACTGTCACTGATTGAGGAGATCCCCCCATGCCGAGCCCCTACCGTCGCGTGCTGTTGAAACTGTCCGGTGAGGCGTTCGGGGGCGGCAGGGTCGGCGTCGACCCTGACGTGGTCACCCGCATCGCGTCCGACATCGGCACCGTCGTCGAGCAGGGTGTCCAGGTCGCCGTCGTCACGGGGGGCGGCAACTTCTTCCGCGGGGCCGAACTGCAGCAGCGGGGCATGGAGCGCCGGCGGGCCGACTACATGGGCATGCTGGGCACGGTCATGAACTGCCTGGCCCTGCAAGACTTCCTCGAGCAGCGGGGCGTCCCGACGCGGGTGCAGACCGCCATCACCATGGGCCAGGTCGCCGAGCCGTACATCCCGTTGCGCGCGGTGCGCCACCTGGAGAAGGGCCGCGTCGTGATTTTCGGCGCCGGCTCCGGCATGCCCTTCTTCTCCACCGACACCGTCGCCGCCCAGCGTGCCCTCGAGGTGCAGGCCGAGGTGCTCCTCATGGCCAAGCAGGGCACCGACGGCGTGTACGACAGCGACCCCCAGACGCACCGCGACGCCCGCCGCTACGACGAACTGACCTACGACGAGTTCCTGAACCAGAACCTCAAGGTCGCCGACGCCACGGCGATCAGCCTCGCGCGCGACAACAAGCTGCCCATGGTGTTCTTCGACCTCGGAGTGCAGGGCAATATCGCCCGGGTTGTCTCGGGTGAGAAGATCGGCACGACGGTCCACGCCTGAGGCCGGCCAGCAACCAGAAAGGGAGATCACCGTGATCGCCGACATCCTGAAGACCGCCGAGCAGAAGATGCAGTCTGCGGTGGCGCACACTGTCGAGGAGTTCGGTGCCATCCGCACCGGCCGGGCGCACCCGGCCATGTTCAGCAAGCTCAACGCCGACTACTACGGCACCCCGACGCCGATCCAGCAGTTGGCCACGTTCCAGGTGCCCGAGGCGCGCGTCGTGCTGATCGCGCCGTTCGACCCGAGCTCCATGAGCGCGATCGAGAAGGCCATCCGCGATTCCGACCTCGGCGTCAACCCGGCCAACGACGGCAAGGTGTTGCGCATCGTCATGCCCCAGCTCACCGAAGAGCGGCGTAAGGAGTACGTGAAGGTCACCCGCACCAAGGCCGAAGAGGGCCGCGTCTCCGTGCGCGCGAACCGCCGGCACGCCGTCGACGGGCTGAAGAAGCTGGAGAAAGACAAGGAGGTGGGGGAGGACGATGTGGTCCGCGCCGAGAAGCAACTCGACACCCTCACCAAGAAGTACGTCGAGGAGATCGACAAGTTGCTCAAGACCAAGGAAGCCGAACTGCTGGAGGTCTGAATGACCGCTCCCGGTGAGCCGGCGACGCCCGCGGGCGACACCCAGCCGGTCCCCCCGCCGACGGGGCGGAGGCGCTCGGCCGGCCGCGACCTGCCCGCCGCGATCGCCGTGGGCGTCGCGGCGGTGGTCTACGTCGTCGTGACGCTGGTGTGGTGGCACTGGGGCTTCATCCTGCTCGTCGCGCTCGCGCTGAGCCTGGGCTCGATCGAGGTGCATCAGGCGCTGCGGCGCATCGGCATGAACGCCGCGATCGTCCCCATCGTGATCGGCACCGTCGCCATGATCGTGGGCACGTACGCGGCGGCCGTCCGGGCCACGTGGTGGCACATGCCCTGGCACTCGGTGCTGCTCATGTACCTGGGGGCGACCGTGCTGGCCTCGCTGATCGTCCGGTTCCCGCGCGGGCATGAGGGCTTCGTGCGGGACGCGGCGGCGTCCGTCTTCATCATCGGCTACATCGCGCTGCTCGGCTCGTTCACCGCGTTGATCCTGGCGGGGGAGAACGGGTCGGCGCGCATGGTGACGTTCCTGCTGTGCGTGGTGGGCAACGACACGGGCGGCTACATCGCGGGCGTCCTCTTCGGCAAGCACCCCATGGCGCCGAAGATCAGCCCGAAGAAGACGTGGGAGGGCTTCGTCGGGTCGATGGTGCTCTCGATCGTCGTCGGCGTCCTCATGTGCGTGTTCGCGCTCGGGGCGCCGTGGTGGGTCGGCGTCCTGATCGGTGCCGCGATGGTGTTCTTCGGCACCTGCGGCGATCTCATCGAGAGCTCGATCAAGCGCGACGTGGGCATCAAAGACATGAGTTCGATCCTGCCCGGCCACGGCGGCGTGATGGATCGGCTCGACTCGCTCCTCGTCGCCGCCGCGCCGGCCTGGCTCGTCATGTATCTGCTGATCCCGGGCGGGTAATCTCGCCGCCGTGACCGAGGGAATGACCGACGAAGAGCGGGCGCTCGCCGACGAACTGGACGCCCACGCCCGGCGTGGGCGCACGCTGCCGCTGCAATTCGCCGCGCGGCGTCGCGGCAAGCCGCCGCGCCACTGGGCCGACCTCGCCCCCGACGAGCGCGTCGCCGCCGTTGTCGAGGCGGGCTGGCCGAAATTCCGGGCGTCCCAGCTCTCGCACCACTATTTCGCGGGGGCGTCGGACGATCCGGCGTCCTGGACCGACCTGCCCCAGGGGCTCCGCGCCGACGTCGCGGAGCGCTTCTTCCCGACCCTGCTGACGCCGGTGCGCGCGCTGTCCACCGACTCCGGCACGACGACGAAGACCCTGTGGCGCCTGCACGACGGCTCGCTGGTCGAGTCGGTGCTCATGCAGTACGGCGTGCCCGGCGTCCCGGCGAGCGGGTCCGGACGCCGCCGCTCCACCCTGTGCGTGTCGAGCCAGGCCGGCTGCGGCATGGCCTGTCCGTTCTGCGCGACCGGCCAGGGCGGGCTGCAGCGCAACCTGTCGGCGGGCGAGATCGTCGCCCAGGTGACGGCGGCCGCGAAGGAGGTCGGGCACCTCAACAACGTGGTGTTCATGGGCATGGGCGAGCCGATGGCGAACTACAAGGCGCTCATGCGATCGATCCGGACGATGACGGACGACATGGGCATGTCCGCCCGCGGCATCACGGTCTCGACGGTCGGGCTCGTGCCGCGCATCCGGCAGCTCGCTACCGAGGGGCTGCCGCTGACGCTGGCCGTCAGCCTGCACGCGCCCGACGACGAACTGCGCGACGAGATCGTGCCCATCAACACACGCTTCGACGTCGGCGAGGCGGTCGAGGCCGCGCACGACTACTTCGAGGCCACCGGACGCCGCGTCTCGATCGAGTACGCCCTCATCCGCGACATCAACGATCAGTCCTGGCGCGCGGACGCCCTCGCCGACGTCCTCGTCGGCCACGGCCGAGGGACGGGCTGGGTGCACGTGAACCTGATCCCGCTGAACCCGACGCCCGGCTCGAAGTGGACCGCGTCGCGCCGCGAAGACGAGGCCGCGTTCGTCCGGCGGCTCGAGGCGCGGCACGTGGCCGTGACGGTCCGCGACACGCGCGGCCGCGAGATCGACGGCGCCTGCGGGCAGCTCGCGGCGTCCGAGGCCTGAATGGACGTCTTCGCCCGCGACTACGCAGGCGGGCGCTTCGTCACCTTCTCCGGGCCGCACCTGGCCGCGCTCGCGGTGCTCGCGGCGGTCGTCGTCGGCCTCGCCGTCGGGGGCCGCCGCCTCGGCGAGGCCGGACGCCGCCGCGTCCGGTGGGGCATCGTCGTCGCGCTGTGGGGCACCGAGCTCAGCTACCACTCCTGGCGGCTCGCCTGCGGCACCTGGACGCCCCGGGAGATGCTGCCGCTTCACCTGTGCTCCGTGCTGGTGTGGCTCAGCGGGTTCCTGCTGCTGACGCGCAGCCGGCGGCTGTACGAGCTGTCGTACTTCTGGGGGCTCGCCGGCGCCACGCAGGCGCTCGTGACCCCCGACATCGGGCCGTACGGGTTTCCGCACTACCGGTTCGTCCAGTTCTTCGTGACGCACGGCCTGATCGTCGCGACGGCCGTCTGGTTCACGGCGGTGGAGGGCTTCCGCCCGACGTGGGCGTCCCTCCGGCGGGCGCTGACGGTGCTGGCCTGTTACGCGGTCGTCGTGTTCGGGGTGAACTCCGGCGTCGGCAGCAACTACCTGTTCCTGAGCCGCAAGCCCGCGACGAAGAGCCTGCTCGACGTCCTGCCCGGGTGGCCGGGGTACCTGCCCTACCTGGCCGGCCTGGCCGTGGTCGCGTTCGTGCTCTTCTACCTACCATGGGCGATCCGGGACGCCGCGGCCGCCCGCCGCGGCCCGCTCACGCCAGGGCGGCGAGGGCGTCCGGGACCGAGTCGACCAGGTGCAACTGCGGCGCCATGAGCCGCCCGCGGGCCAGGCCGCGCAGCAGGGGCCAGACGGGGACGGTCCGCGTCCAGTACTCGTGGCCCAGCAGCACCAGCGGCCGCAACTGCGCCGCCTCGGCGGCGTAGTAGTTGCGCGTCACGGCCTGGAAGATCTCCTGCACCGTGCCCGCCGCCCCCTCCACGAACACGATGCCGGCGCCGCACAGCCGGACCAGGGCGTCCTCCCTGATCGCGTTGTCGAAGTACTTCGCGATCTGGGTCGCGAAGACGTTGGGCGGCTCGTGGCCGTAGAACCACGTCGGGACGCCGAGCGTCGGGCGTCCCTCGCCGGCGGCGGCGCGGGTCGCGAGCCCGGCGGACGCCCACGCCTCGATCGCCCCGTGGAAGTCGGAGACGGCGCCCAACGCGGCGCAGGCGGCGTCCAAGGCGCCGCGGTCGCGGCCGAGGAACGCGCCGAGGTTCGCCGCCTCCATGGCGCCCGGCCCGCCGCCCGTGACGACCAGACGCCCCTCCTCGGCCAGCGCCGCGCCCAGCTCGGCCGCCCGGCGGTAGGCGGGGGAGCCGCGCAGCAGCGCGTGCCCGCCCATCACGCCGACGACGCGGGCCGGGTCGGGCACCGCCTCCTCCAGGGCATCGGTGATGAAGTGGTCGTGCAGCGACTGGGCGAGCGTGGCGTCCAGCAGCCGCGAGCGCTCCTGGAGTGTCCAGGCGTAGACGCGCCCGTCGGGCGTCGCGGGGTAGCCGCGGTCGAGCCCGGCGTACAGCTCGGCGGGGGTGTAGAGCGCCGGGCGGTAGGCGTTGAACGGCACTTCGGGCAGCCGCGGGAACACCACGGCCCGGCGCGCGGCGACGGATTGGGCGTCGGCGTCCGCGAGCCGGCAGCCGAGGAACACCGCCCCGGTCACGTCCACCCGCCGCAGCAGGGGGCCGCGCCGGGAGAGGTCGAGCGACTGAATGACGCAGTCGGCGAGCGATCCGCGGGCCGCCACGACGGCGTCCAGCTCCGCCAGGGTCTCGATTTCCGGACGCATGGTGAGAGACTAGCCCCCGTGCGTGACGTCGTGATCCTTGGCTCCACCGGCTCCATCGGCACCCAGGCGCTGGACGTGATCCGCCGCAACCCCGACCGCTTCCGGGTGGTCGCGCTGTCGGCGGGCGGTTCCCAGCTCGACCTGCTCGCCGCCCAGGTCGCCGAGTTCGCCCCCGAGGCGGTGGCCGTCGGCACCGACGAGGCGGCCGCGCGGCTGCGTCCGCAGGTCGCGGGCGTCGAGGTGCTGGGGGCCGGCGGCAACGAGCAGCTGGCCGCCCGGCCCGCCGACACGGTGCTCAACGGCATCACGGGCGCCGCCGGGCTGCGGCCCACGCTCGCCGCGCTGGCCGCGGGCGCGTCGCTGGCGCTGGCCAACAAGGAGTCGCTGGTCATCGGCGGACGCCTCGTCATGGACGCCGCCGCCCCCGGCCAGCTCGTGGCCGTCGACTCGGAGCACTCCGCGTTCGCCCAGGCTCTGCGCGCCGGCGCGAAGGGGGAGGTGCGGCGGCTGATCCTGACGGCGTCCGGGGGGCCGTTCCGCGGCCGCAGCCGGGCCGAGCTGGCCGACGTGACCCCCGAGCAGGCGATGGCCCACCCGACCTGGAACATGGGCCGCGTGATCACCATCAACTCCGCGACGCTGGTCAACAAGGGCCTCGAGTTGCTGGAGGCCGGGCTGCTCTACGACGTCGATCTCGACGCGATCACGGTCGTCGTCCACCCGACGTCCGACGTGCACTCGATGGTCGAGTTCTGCGACGGCGCGACGATCGCGCAGTGCAGCCCGCCCGACATGCGCCTGCCCATCGCGCTCGGCCTCACCTGGCCCGACCGCCTGCCGGACGCGGCCCCCGCCTACGACTGGTCGCAGCCCCGCGACTGGCACTTCGAGCCCCTCGATGCGGACGCCTTCGGTGCGGTCGAGCTCGCCCGGCGCTGCGGCAAGGCCGGCGGCTCCGCGCCGGCCGTCTTCAACGCGGCCAACGAGGTCTGCGTGGACGCCTTCTGCGCCGGCCGTCTGTCGTTCCTTGGCATCGTGGATACCGTGGACGCCGTGGTAGAGCAACATCTCGCCGACGGGCACGTCCCCACGGACGCCTTGAGCGTGGACGCCGTGCTCGGCGCCGACGCGTGGGCGCGCGTCCGGGCGGCCGAGCTGACGGGGGCCGCGTGACCGGCGTCGTCACGGTCGTCTTCGCGCTGATCTTCTTCGCGCTGCTGATGGCCTCGGTGGCCCTGCACGAGATCGGCCACATGCTGCCCGCGAAGCTCTTCGGCATCGCCGTCCCCAAGTATTTCGTCGGCTTCGGCAAGACCCTGTGGTCGACGAAGCGCGGCGAGACCGAGTACGGCGTAAAGCTGTTCCCGCTGGGCGGGTTCGTCCAGCTGCTCGGCATGTACCCGCCGCACCGCGAGGGCGCGAAGGACACGTGGCTGCAGCGGGTCGCCGACGGGGCGCGCGAGGTCGAACGCGACGACATCAGCCCCGAGCACGAGGGGCGCCTCTTCTACGAGAAGCCCCTGTGGCAGAAGCTCATCGTGATGGCGGGCGGCATCACGATGAACCTGCTCATCGCGTTCTTCCTGCTGTGGGCCGTCGCCGGCATCCACGGCAACTACCGCCAGCAGCTCACGGTCGCCGGCGTCCAGCAGTGCGTGATCACCACCGCACGGCAGGACACGACGTGCCGGCCCACCGACCCGCCGTCCCCGGCCGCGCAGGCCGGCCTGCGCGCCGGCGACCGCATCGTCGGCTTCAACGGGACGCCGATCGCCGACTACGACCAGCTCTCGGGCCTCATCCGGGCCAACCTCGACCGCACGGCGACGCTGACGGTGGAGCGGGGCGGTGTCCGGCAGCAGTTGCCGACGGTGCACACGATCATCACCGGGTTGCCCGATTCGCTCGACCCCAGCCGCCGCGTGCCGGCCGGCTGGCTCGGCGTACGGCCCGAGGTGGTGCGCGTGCACGAGGGCCCGGTCGCCGTGGCGAAAGACATGGGGCGGGCGTCCGCGATGTCGGTGGTCGCGCTGGCCCAGTTCCCGGTGAAGGTCTACAACGTCGTGGCCGACATGGCGACGGGGCGTCCGCGCGACATCTATGGGCCGATGAGCATCGTCGGCGCGAGCGCGGTGGCCGGCGAGGCGATCGGGCTGGAGGGGGCGTCCCTCGGCGACCGGGTCGCGATGTTCGCGAGCCTGCTCGCCTCGGTGAACCTGTTCCTGGCCCTGTTCAATCTGGTCCCCCTGCCCCCGCTCGACGGGGGCCACGTCGCCGGGGCGTTGTACGATTCGGTCCGGCGATGGCTCGCGAGGCTACGCGGGAAACCCGATCCCGGCCCGGCCGACACTGCCAAGATGGTGCCCGTCGCCTACGTCGTGGCCGGCTTCCTGCTGGTGTGCGGCGTGGCGCTGATCGTGGCCGACATCTTCTCGCCCATGAAACTGTTCTGATAGGAGCACGATGACCGTCAATCTCGGAATGCCGGCCGCACCGGTGCCGGTGCTCGCGCCGCGCAGGCCGACCCGCCAGATCAGCGTCGGCAAGGTGAAGGTCGGTGGCGACGCCCCGATCTCGGTGCAGTCGATGACCACCACGAAGACCACCGACATCAACGCGACGCTGCAGCAGATCGCCGAACTGACGGCGACGGGCTGCGACATCGTCCGGGTGGCGGTGCCGAGCCAGGATGACGCGGACGTCCTGCACATCATCGCGAAGAAGTCCGCGATCCCGGTGATCGCCGACATCCACTTCCAGCCGAAGTACGTCTTCGCGGCCATCGACGCCGGCTGCGCGGCCGTCCGGGTGAACCCCGGCAACATCCGGGCCTTCGACGACCAGGTGGCCCAGATCGCGAAGGCGGCGACGGACGCGGGCGTCTCGATCCGCATCGGCGTGAACGCCGGTTCGCTCGACAAGCGGCTGCTCGCCAAGCACGGCGGCCCGACCGCCGAGGCGATGGTCGAGTCGGCGCTGTGGGAGGCGTCCCTGTTTGAGGAGGTCGGCTTCCGCGATTTCAAGATCTCGGTGAAGCACCACGACCCGGTCGTGATGGTGAACGCCTACCGGCAGCTGAGCGCCGCGTGCGACTACCCGCTGCACCTCGGCGTCACCGAGGCCGGGCCGGCGTTCCAGGGCACGATCAAAAGCTCGGCCGCGTTCGGCATCCTGCTCGCCGAGGGCATCGGCGACACGATCCGCGTGTCGCTGTCGGCCCCGCCGGTGGAGGAGGTGAAGGTCGGCCAGAAGATCCTGGAGGCGCTGAACCTGCGGCAGCGGCAGATGGAGATCGTCTCCTGCCCGGGCTGCGGGCGCGCGCAGGTGGATATCTGGGGCCTGGCGAACGAGGTCACCGACGGGCTCGAGGGGCTGACGGCCCCGCTGCGCATCGCCGTCATGGGGTGCGTGGTGAACGGCCCGGGCGAGGCCCGCGAGGCCGACCTCGGCGTGGCCGCCGGCAACGGCAAGGGCCAGATCTTCATCAAGGGGGAGGTCATCAAGACGGTCCCCGAGAGCGAGATCGTCCAGACCCTCATCGAGGAGGCCAATCGCCTCGCGGCCGACACCGACGAGGTCGGCTCGCCCCAGGTCGTCACTCCCTGAGGTGGACGCCCGGGTTCTCGGCGACAGCGACGTCGGGAGGGTCCGTGAGCTGCTCGCCAGCGATCCGGTCCGCAACGTGTTCGTGGCGTCCCGCGTGGACGCCGGCCTGCTGAGCGGCATCGCCGGCGGGGAGCTGTGGGGGTACCCCGGGCACGACGTCCGGGCGTTGCTGCACGTCGGCGCGAACCTCGTGCCGGTCGGCACCGACGACGAGGCGCGCGCGGCATTCGTCCGGTCGATGGGGGCGCACCGCAGCTTCAGCGCGATCGTGGGCCGCAGCGACGAGGTGACGCCGCTGTGGAAGGCGTTGTGTTTGCGGTGGGGCCCCGCCTACGCGCGCGCCCGGGTCGTGCGGCAGCGGCAGCCGGTGATGGCGACCGAGCGGCGCGCGCCGGTGGACGCCGACCCGCGCGTACGCCGGATCGGCCTGGCCGACTTCGACGGGTACTTCGCGGCGGCCGTCCACATGTACACCGACGAACTGCAGGAGGACCCGCTCGTCACCAACCCCGTCGGCTACCGCCGCTACGTGCAGCGGCTGATCGCCGACGGGCGCGCGTTCGGCATCGTCGAGAACGGGCGGGTGCTCTTCAAGGCCGACCTGGGTGCCGTCGGCGGGGGAGTCGCGCAGGTGCAGGGGGTGTGGGTGAATCCCGAGAACCGCGGCCAGGGCCTCGCCGTCCCCGCGATGGCGTCGGTGACGAACGCGATCGTGGACGCCGGCCGCACGGCCTCGCTCTACGTGAACGACTTCAACGCCCCCGCGATCGCGACGTATCGCCGGTGCGGGTACACCGAGCGGGGCACGTTCACCACGATCCTGTACTGACTCGCCCGACCGCCGGGCGGGAGACCCGTCGCCGTGGTCCGGTGGGGCGAGCGATCCCGGCCGGCGCCACGGCGTCCGGACGCCGACGAGGGAAGCCGCCGCGCCCACTAGGCTTGGGGACCGTGTTGACCCGCATGTCGAAACTGTTCGTTCGTACCCTGCGCGATGATCCGGCGGACGCCGAGGTGCCGAGCCACCGGTGGCTCGTGCGCGCCGGCTACATCCGTCGCGTCGCGCCCGGCATGTACACCTGGCTGCCGCTCGGCCTGCGGGTACTGCAGAAGGTCGAGCAGATCGTGCGGGAGGAGATGGACGCGATCGGCGCCCAGGAGATGCGCTTCCCGGCGCTGCTGCCGCGCGAGCCCTACGAGGCGACGAACCGCTGGACCGAGTACGGCCCCAACCTCTTCCGGCTGAAAGACCGCAAGGGCGCCGACCTGCTGCTGGGGCCGACGCACGAGGAGATGTTCACCCTCGCCGTCAAAGACATGTACTCCAGCTACAAGGATCTGCCGCTCGCGCTCTACCAGATCCAGACCAAGTACCGCGACGAGGCGCGTCCCCGCGCCGGCCTGCTGCGCGGGCGCGAGTTCATCATGAAGGACTCCTACAGCTTCGACGTCGACGACGCCGGGCTGCAGGCGTCCTACGACGCCCACCGCGGGGCCTACATCAAGATCTTCGACCGGCTCGGGCTCGACTACGTGATCGTCAAGGCGACGTCCGGGGCGATGGGCGGGTCGGCATCCGAGGAGTTCCTCGCGGTCGCCGACTTCGGCGAAGACACGTTCGTGATGAGCCCGGGTGGGTACGCGGCGAACGTCGAGGCGGTCGTCCGGCCGCCCGCGACCGAGCAGGACGCCTCGGACGCCCCTGCCGCGCACGTGGAGGACACGCCGGACTCGCCTACGATCGAGTCGCTCGTCGACCTCGCGAACGCGCGGTTCCCGCGCGACGACCGCCCCTGGGCGGCGGCCGACACGCTGAAGAACGTGATCTTCCGGCTGACCTACCCCGACGGGACGCGGCGTCCGCTCGCCGTCGGCCTGCCGGGCGACCGGGAGGTCGACCTCAAGCGCCTCGAGGCGGCCGTCTCGCCCGCCGAGGTGGAGCCGTTCACCGACGAGGACTTCGCGGTGAACCCCACCCTCGTCAAGGGCTACATCGGGCCGACCTCGCTCGGGCTCGGCGGCCGCGAGGACGCCCCCGGTCGCGTCCGGTACCTCGTCGATCCGGCCGTCGTGCCGGGATCGCGCTGGGTGACCGGCGCGAACGAGCCGGGACGCCACGTGTTCGACCTGGTCTGCGGCCGCGACTTCACGCCCGACGGCTTCCTCGACGTCGCCGAGATCCGCGCGGGCGACCCCGCCCCCGACGGCTCGGGCCCCCTGACGCTGGCCCGCGGCATCGAGATGGGCCACATCTTCCAGCTCGGCCGCAAGTACGCCGAGTCGCTCGGGCTCAAGGTGCTCGACGCGAACGGCAAGCTCGTGACCGTCACGATGGGCTCCTACGGCATCGGCTGCTCGCGCGCGGTCGCCGCGGTGGCCGAGAACACGTCCGACGACAAGGGCCTCGCGTGGCCGCGGGCCGTCGCCCCGTTCGACGTGCACATCGTCGCCACGGGCAAGGACGCCGCCGTCGCCGCGTTCGCCGAGCAGCTCGCCGAGCAGCTCGCCGGCGAGGGCGTCGAGGTGCTCCTGGACGACCGCAAGGCCAGCCCCGGCGTGAAGTTCGCGGACGCCGAGCTGCTCGGCATGCCCACCACCGTCGTCGTCGGCCGCGGGCTGGCCGACGGGGTCGTCGAGGTGCGCGACCGGGCGTCCGGGGAGCGCGAGAACGTGGCGTCCGAGGAGGCGCTGGCGCGGGTGTTGCAGGCCGTGCGGTCCTGATGCCGTTCGACCCGGGCATCGGGTGGGCGACCCTCGCGGCCCTGGTCGCGGCCGCCTTCGCCGCCGGCTGGGTCGACGCGATCGTCGGGGGTGGCGGGCTCATCCAGTTGCCCGCGCTGCTGATCGGGCTGCCGGCGTCGGCCTCCGTCCCGACGATCTCCGGCACGAACAAGGTGCCCTCGGCCTGCGGGACGGCGTCCGCGGCGCTGACCTACCTGGGCAGTCTCGGCGTCCGGTGGTCGTCGGTCGTGCCGCTGGTGGTCTGTTCGGCCATCGGGTCGGCGTCCGGGGCGCGGCTCACGCACCTGCTCGACCGGAATCAGTTCACCCCGATCGTGCTCGCGGTGATCCTGCTGGTCGGCGTCTACACGTGGCGGCGGCCCGAGCTGGGGCTCGCGTCGCACGTGCGGTTCACCGGCCGCGCGGCGACGCTGCGGCTGTGCGGCATCGGGCTGGCGGTCGGCTTGTGGGACGGCTTCATCGGGCCCGGCACCGGCACGTTCTTCCTGATCCTGCTCGTGGGCGTCCTGGGGTATGAGTTCCTCGCGGCGACGACGCTGGCGAAGTTCGCGAACCTGACGACCAACCTGGCCGCCGTCGGGCTGTTCGCGGCCGGGGGCAACATCTGGTGGTCGGTCGCGCTGCCGATGGCGGTCGGCAACCTGGCCGGGGGCATCATCGGCTCGCGGACGGCCGTGAGCCGCGGCAACTCTTTCGTCCGGCGCGTGTTCCTGGTCGTGGTCGCCGCGCTGGCGCTCAAGCTCGGCTGGGACACCGTCGCGATGGTGCGCGGCGCCTGAGCCGGCGCGGGCTCAGCTGAGACCGGGCCAGCGGGGCACCGGCGTCCCCCAGCGGGTGAGGTCGTAGGTGATCTGCCCGACCGCCGCCGCGAGGGTGGGCCGCACGGACGCCGGCCCCGAATCCAGCGCCACGGCCAGGTGGGGCAGCGCGGCGGCCTGCAGGCCGCCCACGACGCCGCGGGCCGCCGCCGCGGACGCCGGCGCCTTGAGCTGGTAGTAAGGCTGGGGCGCGATCGGGGTGCCCGGCAGGCTCGTGATCGCGTCGACCAGGGCGTCGCGCAGGTTCGCCCAGGCGTTCAGCCGGACGCCCACCGCCTCGAGGTCGGGCTTCGACCAGCCCCCCACCGAGATCGCGACCGGCAGCCCGTACACCACCTGATGGCAGGCGGCAAGGGCGTCGTTTCCGGCGTCCTGCGGCGCCGCGGACGCCGGCAGCGTCGCCCGCCCCTGCCCGAGCGCCTGCACGCGCACGTTGCCGGCCGTCACGGCGGCCCCGGCGATCTGGCACCACGCGGCCATCGCGGCCCACAGCGCCGCCGAGGGCTGCTGCCCGCCGGACGCCAGCCCGCGATAGTAGGCCGCGTCGGCGTCCAACTGCTTCTTCACGGACGCCGCCGGCACCGACCCGGCGGCGGGCGTCGGGCTCGGCCCGGCGACCACGCCGAGGGCGCCCCGCTGCTCGGCGGCGACCCCGATCGCCCAGTCGAGCGCGGACGCCTGCGCGGGCGTCCCCTTCCACGCCGACACGCTGGCGCGGGACGCCTGGAGCGTGGCCTGGAGGGAGCGCAGGCGCGCGGCCTGTTCGTCGGATGCCACGTACGGCGTCCGGGTGGCCTTCGTGGGGGTGGGGGACGCCGTGCGGGGGTCGACGCTCTGGCCGGGGGGAATCTGCCCGCACCCGCCGAGCGCACCCACCGCCAGCATGCCCAACCCCGCCCGGACGACTCGTCGACGGCTCAGCACGAGGCCGAACCTATCGCAGGGGCCGACTATGATGCCTGAAGAAAACCGATCGACACAGCAGAACCGCACAATCGAACCGCCGCAGGAGGCACGCCGTGAAAGAGAACGCCATCGCCAGCGTCGTGACCCCGGTGGTCGAGGGCCTCGGGCTCGAGGTCGACCGCATCGAGACCATGCGGGCCGGCAAGCGCACGCTGCTGCGCATCAGCCTCGACGGCGACGGGCCGCAGGGCCGCGGGCCGAGCCTCGACGAGATCGCCGAGGCGACGCGGGCCGTCTCGGCCGCGCTGGACGCCTCGGCGGCGTCCGGCAACGCCCCCTACACGCTCGAGGTGTCGAGCCGCGGCGTCTCGCGGCCCCTGGCGGAGGCGAAGCACTACCGCCGCAACATCGGACGCCTCGTCGCGCTCACGCTGGCGGGCGGGGAGAAGACCACCGGACGCATCGTCGCGTCCTCACCAGACGAGGTGGAGATCGACATCGACGGCGCGTCGCGCACCGTCGCGCTGTCGGACATCAGCAAGGCGGTGGTTCAGGTGGAGCTGAACCGCCCCGATGAGGACGCCGGTGACGGCGACGAGGAGGAATGACATGGACATCGACATGCAAGCCCTGCGCGCGATCGAGCGCGACAAGGGCATCAGCCTGGAGGTGCTGATCCGCGCGCTGGAGGAGGCGCTGCGCAACGCCTACGAGAAGACCCCCCAGGCGAAGGCGGGGGCGCGCGTGGCGCTCGACCGCAAGACCGGCCGCGTGTCGGTGCTGGCGCCCGAGCGCGACGAGGAGGGCAACGTCGTCGGCGAGTTCGAGGACACGCCGGAGGGCTTCGGGCGCGTCGCGGCGGCGACGGCCCGGCAGGTGATCTTCCAGCGGCTCCGCGAGGCCGAAGACGAGCAGAAGTTCGGCCAGTTCTCCGCCAAGGAGGGCGACATCGTGACCGGCGTCGTCCAGCAGGACCGGGATTCGAAGACCGTCCGGGTCGACCTCGGCCCGATCGAGGCGATCATGCCGCTGGCCGAGCAGGTGCCGGGGGAGAAGTACACCCACGGCATGCGGCTGCGGGTGTACGTCGTGTCGGTGCGGCGCGAGACGCGCGGCCCTCAGATCGTGGTCTCCCGGACCCACCCGAACCTCGTCCAGCGGCTGTTCCGCCTGGAGGTGCCCGAGATCGAGTCGGGCGTCGTCGAGATCAAGGCGGTGGCCCGCGAGTCGGGCCACCGCACCAAGATCGCCGTCCTCTCGAACGACAAGAACGTCTCCGCCAAGGGCGCCTGCATCGGCCCGATGGGCCAGCGGGTCCGCGCGGTGATGAACGAGCTGAACGGCGAGAAGATCGACATCATCGACTACTCCGAGGACGGGGCGACGTTCGTCCGGGAGGCGCTCTCGCCCGCCAAGGTCTCCTCGGTGACGGTCACCGACCAGTTCGCCAAGGCCGCGCGGGTGATCGTCCCCGACTACCAGCTCTCGCTCGCCATCGGCCGCGAAGGCCAGAACGCGCGCCTCGCGGCCCGCCTGACGGGCTGGCGGATCGACATCCGTCCCGACACGCAGGCCGACTGAGGACGCCGCCGGCTACCCGTTGGCCTGGCCGCTCGGGGCGCCGGCGCTGCCGGTCCCCCCGGTATTGCCGACGCTGCCGTTGTTCCCGGACGCCGTGCCCGCCTGGGTGCCCGAGGGCGCCTGTCCGCCCTGCGGGCCGCCCTGGGCCTCCAGGGACGTCCGGACGTCGGTGAGCACGGTCAGCAGCTTCGACTCGTCGACGTTCAGGCTGCTGGCCAGGGACTTCGCGAGGGCGGCGTCCATCTGGGTCATGTCGCCGGGCTGGGCGTTGGTCGACCGGGCCGACTCGAACGCCTTGTTCAGGGCTGCGGAGACCTTGGTCGAGTCGAGGTTGAACGTCGTGGCGATCTTCTGCGTCAGCTCGGCGGGGGCGCCGCGGCCGGCGCCCTGGCCGCCGGGGCCGCCCTGGGCGCCGGTGTTGCCCGAGGCCCCCGGCATGCCCTGCCCGCCGGACTGGCCCGGGGCCGCCTGGCCCGCCTGCCCGGACGCCGACGTCGTATCCGCGGCCTGAGCCAGGTTGGAGACGCCGAGGGCCGCGCCGGCCCCGATGATGGTCGCGCCGATGCCGAGCGCGATCTTGGATGCGATCTTCATGGATTCCTCCGGTGGTGTTTGCTTTCCTGCCTCCATTCAGCCGGACGACCTTGTCACGACCCTGATCTCCTCCTGTGGGCCGCCTGAGAGATCGCCGGACGCGCCACGGCCCGGCCGGGGGTGTCCGTCCGGGCCGTGGGCTCGCGGGTTCGCGACGCTCCCGCGTCGGCGGGGCGGCTAGCGGCGTCCGCCTCCGTAGGGGATGACCCCGGCGTCGGCGGCCTTGACGACCGCGTCGGCCTCCTCCGCGGTGAGCTTGCCCGCCTTGACCGCCTCGTCGAGGCGGGTCTTCAGGTCGGCCTTGCTCGCGGCGTCCCGCTCGGCGCGGATCTCGTCCAGCGCCTTCGTGACCTTGGCCTCGTCCACCTTCAGCTCGGACGCGAGGGCCTTCGCCATCGCGGCCTCGCGCTGGGCCGGGTCGGGCCGCGTGGGCGTCGCGCCCGCCGAGGGGCTCGCCCCGGACGACGGCTTCTCCGGACGCCCGGCCTCGCGGGCCTTCTCGAGCGCCGCCTGGACGTCCGCCTCCTTCAGGCCCAGCTTGGACGCCAGCTTCGCCGCGAGGTCGCCCTCGCGCCCGTGGCGTCCGCCCTTGTCGCCGTGGCGGTCGCCGCCCTGCGAACTGCCCGTTCCGGCGGACGGCTGCGCGCTCGCGGACGCCGTCGGCGCCGCGCTCGGGGTGTCGGCGAACGCGTTCGCCACCCCGAGGCCGCCGCCCACCAGGACGACCGCCGCCCCGGCGCCGATCGCTGCCTTCTTCGACAGATCCATGCGTGTGTTCTCCTCTTCGTCGTGGGACCGGTCCTGACAGCCTCCGGGGAACAACTGGGACGCCGCTGGGGTTGACCTGTCCGGAGGCTGTCAATCGCGGGCGGCGTCCGGGCGTAGGCTGGCCCGCAGGGGGTGTCGATGCCGGAGCGGACGTGCGTGGGGTGCCGGGGCAAGGCCGAACAGGCCGACCTGGTGCGCATCGTGGTCGTGGACGGCCGGTTCGCCGTGGACGCCCGCCGTCGCCTCGGCGGCCGGGGTGCCTACCTGCACCCGGGGTGCGTGGCTCGTGCCCGCAAGACCCGCGCGGTTCAGCGCGCGCTGCGAGCCGGCGCGGGGGAGCCCGCCCAGCTCGCGGAGGTGCTCGAGGCCCTGGAGGCGCCCGAGCAGGCCCGGTCGCTTGGGCAAAACGGCACCTGACCCCCTAGACTGGTCGCTGCGCTTCGCGCGCAGTGCGCGAACACAACCAGGAAAGTGGGCTAACGCTCATGACCACTCGATGAGTAACCAGAAATGAGCAAGAACTAACTGGCCTGCGCAGCACGCGGGCCAAAAGGAGAGTAGTGGCCAAGGTCCGCGTCTACGAGCTCGCGAAAGAGCTCGGACTCGAAAGCAAAGAACTTCTGAACACCCTGAAAGACATGGGTGAGTTCGTCCGGTCCGCCTCGTCGACCATCGAGGCGCCGGTCGTCCGTCGCGTCACCGAACGCGTCAAGGGCGGCGGTAGCGCCGCCACCCCGTCGGCCCCCGCCAAGGCGACGCCCGCCACCGCGCGGCCGTCCGCACCGGCGCCGGGTCCCGCTGCGGGCCGTGCGCGCCCGCAGCGCCCGACC